>JANODM010000129.1:0-3417 GCA_031412695.1 Alphaproteobacteria bacterium | reverse complement strand
ACTTCAGAAAGACCTTGAGGCGCGTCGCCTTGGCAGAATGCTTCGTAACCACTAGGCCATGAACAACGCGCTACATCCTTTTGAAGAACTTTCAAAACGCGCCCAGCGCATGCGACAGCTTTTTACCGAAAACGCACGGGAATACACCAACGGTGCAATAGATGTCGCGACATTCGCCGTGACTGAGGCGCCCGCCGTTTTATACGAGCACGGCCAAGCTGTTTTTTCGAAGTTTGTTGCGCGCTTTAATCGATAAATAAAAAAAGACGCCCCTCTATTCGGTTTCGCGCAATGAATAGAATAATTTTAGATTAGATCAGTTTTTGATATTGTAACCATTACGTAAGTGAGGGCCCGGTCATGGCGCGCTCCGATAAAGGATTAAAAACTATGCGTATTAAAAGCCATTGTTAAATTATGCCGTCAAATCAATACCCGTAATCGTCGTTTAATTTGAGATATTTTTCAAAAAAAGCTTCTTTTTCAATTGGGTTGACATCATAGCCGCGGCCCAACAGCCCGAAACCCACCCCTGCAACCGCCATATCATGGGCTTTTTTCTTCCAATTTTGGGCCGCGATCACGGCTTTGGTGCTGGCGCGAGGTGGCTGCGCAGCGTGGCTGATGGGTGTAGGTGATTGAAAAGACAAATCAAGCGATGACAGGCGATCAAAACTGGCCATTATAGTCCCCCTTTTATTTATTATCTAAAATATATATAAAATTTTATATTAATTATTCGTTAATGTCAATGATTCGAGCGTTAATTGGTGGGATGGCTTCACACCTTTCATTTAAAAGAAGGGAATGGGGAAAAAATAGATCGCAAAAAAGAATCGTAATTCCAGCCCCTGCCTTCGCAAGGGTAAAAGCCTGGCGAGAATCTTTGGTAACGTGGTCAAAGACCCTCGCTTGCCCAAGGGTTACGCGTCGCGTGGATGCGCAATGATATTCCGCAATGCATCACCAAACTAAAAACCATTTAACTTTTCTTTTAACCAAACTCGGTCTAGATTAGTGCGGCGCGCGACGCGGTTTGATCTTTGTTCACGCGACTTTGTTTTTTGTTTGTTCCCGAACGGTTTTTTCATGCGCTTTTTTACGCTTTCTCTGATCTCGATTTTTGCGGTACTGGTTTCAGTAGTGATGTGCGGCGACGCGTTTGCAGCGTTGCCGAATGACATCTGGGCGCAATGGTTGCCTGATGCTGCAAGCCCGATCAAAGAGCGCGTGCATCATTTTCACGAGCTGATGATGATTATCATCACGTCGATCGTGATCGTCGTCGCTGCGGCGATGGTGTATACGATCTGGCGTTACCGCGCCAAGAAAAATCCAGTGCCGTCAACCACGACGCATAACGTGCCGCTTGAAATCGTGTGGACGCTGATCCCATGCCTTATCCTGGTCGTGATCATGTGGTTCTCACTGCCGCTGATGTATTACATGGATACGACGGCGAAACCTGATCTGACATTAAAAGTCACAGGCTATCAATGGTATTGGGGCTATTCGTATCCGGAACAGGAAATTGAAGAATATACGTTGTATATGGTCCCATCAGAATCAGACGACCCGAAAAACGAATTCGCGGCATTGCGCGCCAAGCCGACTTATCAACGTCTGTTGTCGAATTACGAATTGTCATCCGGTCAACCCGGTTTCGTCGTATTGCCGGTGCAGAAAAATATCCGCGTTCTGACGGGTGCTTCCGACGTGTTGCATTCGTTTGCATTGCCGGCTTTCGGCGTGAAAAAAGATGCCGTACCGGGCCGCGCTAATGAAACCTGGATCCGCATCAACAAACCCGGCATTTATTACGGCCAGTGTTCCGAGTTATGCGGCACCAAGCATGCCTATATGCCGATCGAGGTGCGTGCCGTCACGCCCGAACAATTTGATGCATGGGTTGCGACGATGAAAACCGATCCGGCTGCGGCTTTTGCCCAAGTTGATTTGGAGACGGCGCAATACGCCCATCCGCAAATCACCGCACCGCACCTGACGCTGACCAGCCTGGTCGATATCGTCAAAGAAAAACTCAACAGATAACATTCAAAAGAAACTCTAAGAAAGAAAAACAACGAATGGCCCACATACAAACCGATGCATCCCATGCAGCCCATCACCACGGTGGTGATCACCATGAAGGTCATCACACCCCAGGATTTTTCAAGCGTTGGTTCATGTCGACCAACCACAAAGATATCGGGTCTTTGTATTTGATCTTTTCGATCATGGCTGCGTTGATCGGCACAGGCTTGTCGATGTTCATGCGTTTGGAATTGGCGCATCCAGGCATGCAAGTCTTGGCGGATGGCCAACAATGGAACGTCTTTATCACCGCACACGGATTGATCATGGTGTTCTTTGTCGTCATGCCGGGATTGATCGGCGGTTTCGGCAATTGGTTCGTGCCCATTATGATCGGTGCGCCGGATATGGCGTTTCCGCGACTGAATAATATTTCATTCTGGTTGATGGTGCCGGCCTTTATGTTGCTAGCCAGCGGTTTGATTTTAAGTTTGCTGGGACTTGGTACAGGGGCAGGCACAGGCTGGACCGTGTATCCGCCATTATCCAGCGTTTTGGGTCATCCTGATCGTGCGGTCGATTGTGCAATTTTTGCACTGCATTTGGCCGGAGCGTCGTCGATTTTAGGCGCGATCAATTTCATCACCACGATTTTCAACATGCGCGCACCGGGCATGACCTTGTACAAAATGCCGCTCTTTGTTTGGGCGATGTTGGTGACGGCGTTCTTGCTGGTGTTGTCGTTACCTGTCTTGGGCGGTGCCATCACGATGTTGTTGACGGACCGTAATTTCGGAACAAGCTTTTTCAAAGCTGAAGGCGGCGGGGACCCTGTCTTGTTCCAGCATTTATTCTGGTTCTTCGGTCACCCCGAAGTGTACATCATGATTTTGCCGGCTTTCGGTATTGTCAGCCATATCGTGTCGACGTTTTCACGCAAACCCGTCTTTGGCTATTTGGGTATGGTCTATGCGATGGTGGGGATCGGCGCAGTCGGCTTTATCGTGTGGGCGCATCATATGTTCACCTCGGGGATTTCGATCAATACGCGCGCGTATTTCACGGTCGCAACCTTGATCATCGCGGTGCCGACGGGGATCAAGATTTTCAGTTGGATCGCCACCATGTGGGGTGGATCCTTGACGTTTGAAACGCCGATGTTGTGGGCGGTCGGATTTATTTTCCTCTTTACCGTCGGTGGTGTCACCGGCGTCGTCTTGGCGAATGCGGGCATGGATATCGTGTTGCATGATACCTATTACGTCGTCGCGCATTTCCATTACGTCTTGTCTTTAGGTGCCGTGTTCGCGTTGTTTGCGGGCTGGTATTATTGGATCGGCAAAATATCGGGCCGCCAATATCCCGAATGGGCTGGCAAATTGC
>JANODM010000128.1:0-5629 GCA_031412695.1 Alphaproteobacteria bacterium | reverse complement strand
GGTATTGCGCGTGCCACGTTCTTCCCCAGCATTTCATTGACCGCATTGGGCGGGGTAGGTGCGTCAGATCTGAATGATCTTTTTGAATGGTCCAGCCGGTCATGGTTGCTGGGTCCTCTTTTCGGCAATTCGCTCTCATTGCCCGTTTTTGATATGGGTCGTCGCGCCGCGGGGGTTGATTTGGCTAAAGGTCGTTATGCCGAAGCGGTCAGCGACTATCGCCAAAGCGTTCTTGTGGCCTTTCAAGATGTCGAAGACGGCCTGGCCGCATTAGATAATCGCGCCAAGCAAGCGGATAATTTGTATCAAGCAGCGGCAGCAGCGACCAAAGCCAATCGCATTTCGAATTTACGCTACACCGAAGGTGAGACCAGTTATCTAGAAGTGTTGGATACACAGCGTAACACCTTGGCGGTTCAGCGTGCTTATACCCAAGTTCAGGGCGGACGTTTCCGTGCGACAGTTGATTTGATTCGCGCTCTTGGCGGCGGATGGTTGAAGGCCATGCCGCAAACGCCTGCTGAAACCGTTTCTTCGCCGGTGTCTGCAACGCTGCAAGAAGAACTGCCTTTGGCAGAGCCTGCAAAAGTAATGCCTATGAAAAAACCGGAGCCGATGATGATTGCGCCGCCGATTGTTGCGCCATCAAAGCCCGTACCTGCCGCTGTGCCAAAACCTGCGCCAGTTGCGCCAAACGCCAACGGACAGCGTCCGGCACCAACGACTCAGGCGCGTGATTTCAACGAGATAGATCCTTCAATACTGTTTGATTAATCGGTGTTTTTGCGGCATGATTGCCGTCAATGCCCCCGATCAAGAACCAGCTTTGTATAATCTCTCTGTGTGTGCCGCTTTTTGCGGCCACTTTTGCAGCACCCGTCTTCGCCCAGTCCAATATTCCGTCGGCGGCTGAAACCTCCCGTGCCGTGCCGAACGCGCAACAGACGCCGCTTGATTTCAACAAGGTTAAAAAATCGAAACTTAAATCGACATCTGCGCGCTCCAATATCCCCAGTGACGCCAACCGCGTGTCATTTGTTATGCAAGATTTCAACATTCAAGGGATGACGGCTTATTCGGACCAAGAAGCGCAAAAACTTTATGCGCCATACCTGGGAAAGCGAATTACAAAAGCGGTCGTGTTCGATATCGCTCAAAGTTTGCAGGAAAAATATGCGGAAGATGGTTACACGATCAGCAAAGTAATCGTCCCGGATCAGAATTTTAAAGACGGGCGCATTCAGTTAGTCGTCGTCGAAGGTTATGTTGCTGAAGTTGAAATCAAAGACGGCGTGTTGCCCGGCCGTGTGATTGATGACGCAGTTGCGCGCATGAAAGCGATGCGGCCGTTGAATACTAAAAAGCTCGAGCGTTTGATGTTGGTGCTTAATGCGTTGCCGGGAACAAAAATGGCTGCGATTTTAGCGACACCGAAAACATCTGCGGCTCCCGGGGCTATTCGTTTGATTTTGGAATCCGTGCCGATTGATCGCGTATCAGGGTTGGTCAATATCAATAATTACGGCTCGCTTTTCAGCGGTCCGGTTCAGCTCAGCGGATCGGTTGATATTGCTCATGCTGCGTTCAACTATGCTAATCTCAATGCTGCCTTGACCGCGGCTGCGCCGGTCAATGAATTGGCTTTCGGGGCATTGAAATATTCTTTTCCTGTTTTCGGCGCGTCCGGTGCGAAACTATCCTTTAATGCCGTTGCCGCTCATACGGAACCGGGCGACACGTTGAAGGATTTGGAATTGCGCGGTAATACGCGCGAAGGCGGCGTTGCGTTATCTTATCCGATTTGGTTGCAACGTGACCGTTCCTGGGTCGTCGAAACCGGATTTAACGCTAAGCGATCCAAGATGAAAATTTCAGGCGACCGTTTATACGATGATCGTTTGCGTGTTGCGATGGCCGGATCGTCTTTTACCTATGCTGACAGCGTGTTGGGCGTAAACGCCATCGATTTAAAAGTGTTTCAGGGCTTGGATATCTTGGGCGCGCGTGAATCGGGCGCAGTTGATTTATCCCGCGAATTGGGCCGTTCCGATTTCACTAAATACCAGGCCACCATCGGCCGCCGTCAGGCTTTGCCGCGCAACTTCGAAGGCTATATCGTTTTAGACGGCCAATACACCAAAGACCCTTTGCTTTCTTCCGAAGAATTCGGATTTGGCGGAGCGGGAACGGGGCGTGGATATGATCCGTCCGAAATCACAGGCGATCGTGGTGTGTCGATGACGGTTGAGCTGCGTTACAACCATGCCATCGAAAAATACCAAAGTATGCTGCAGCCTTATGTGTTCTATGATGTCGGCAAGGTGTGGAACATCGATCCGGGTGCCAAAGACAAGACGTCGGCGGCTTCGGTAGGCCTTGGTTTGCGCCTTAGTCTAAAAGACGATTGGGCCTTCGAATCGATGGCGGCAGTGCCCTTAACTCGCCCGGCGGACAATCCGCCTAGCTACACGAATCCAGAAGGTGTTCGCGTTCTGTTTTCCGTAACACGAAAATTTTAATCTAATCTAAGCACTTATTTTGTATAACTAATGGTCGTCCTTAACGATTTAAGGGCTTCTTTATGTAATTTATCTAAAATGGGGCAAGGTGGGTAAGTATTTTAACATACTGGATTTTTCTGGCAAAAAACTCCTGCATACCACTGCACTCGTATCAGCTTTTGCAGCTCAGGATACTGTTGCCTTCGCCGGACCTGAAGGCGGAGTCGCGACATCAGGGTCGGCGACCATCCATCAAGCAGGCTCGAATACCACGATTAACCAAACGACTAATCGTGCTGTTGTCCGCTGGGACAGCTTTAATTTAGACGCAAGCGACCGTGTCGATTTCGTTCAGCCCTCTAGCAATTCAATCACGATCAATCGTATCCGCGACAACAACCCGTCGCAGATAAATGGCGGCATCACAGCCAACGGTAAAATCATTTTGATCAATCCGAACGGGATCGTGTTCGGCGCATCGTCCAAAGTCGATGTTGGTGCGTTGGTTGCAACATCATCCGATATCGAAAGCGATGATGATTTCATGGCGGGCGGTGCCGTCAAGTTCACGCGTCCCGGAAAATTCGATGCTAAAATCATCAATAACGGATCCATCACCGTCAAGCAGGCGGGCTTGGTCGGATTAGTTGCCCCGCATGTCGAAAACAACGGTGTCATTCGCGCCACTTTAGGCAATGTACAGATGGCATCCGGTGACATCCATACAATCGATCTGGCCGGAGACGGTTTGATCAAACTGGAAGTATCGGATCAGGTCGTCGCGCAATCAATCAAGAATACAGGCGCGATTGAAGCACAGGGCGGCCATGTCTTGATCACGGCGGCGCAAGCACGCCATGCCGTCGATGCGTTGATCACGCATAACGGTTCCATCAACGCTAATTCGTCGGGTGCCAAAACAGGCCGTGTCACCCTATCGACAAAAGGTCTGAAGAATGACGACGTACGCGGCAAAGGCACAATCCTAGCCAGCGGCAGCATCACGGCATCGGGTTTGAACGGAAATGAAAAAGGCGGTTCGATCACCGTCGTATCCGACCGTATCGCGTTGACGGATAATGCCCGTGTCTTAGCGGATGGTGACACAGGTGGCGGCGAAATATTCTTGGGCGGAAATTTTCACGGTGCTGCAGGCCTTAGTACGGCCTCGCAACTTTTTGTCGGCGGTGATGCGTTGGTATCCGCCTCTGCTTTGCAAAGCGGTGATGGTGGTAAGATCGCGTTATGGTCGGATGATCGCACGCAATTTTTCGGACAAGCAACGGCTATGGGCGGCGTATCGGGCGGCGATGGCGGTTTTATCGAAGTGTCCAGTAAGGGCCGTTTGGATTATACCGGTTTTGCCAATTTGACATCGGCAACGGGCCGCGCAGGCACATTGCTGTTGGATCCGACGGATATTTTAATTTCGGCAGGGGTCGATACCAATATCACGGCGGGCACGCCGTTTACGTCGACTTTGGATGACGGCCCGTCGATTTTGAATGTCACGACATTGACGACTGCGTTAGCTGGCGGGAACGTCATCGTGCAAACGGCTGCAACCGGTTCGCAATTAGGCGACATCACGGTCGGGACGGCGATTACGTGGGGATCAGGCAATACCCTGACCTTGGATGCGCATAACGATATCATCGTTAACGGGACGATTACGGGGCAAAACCTGTCATTGATTGCGGGCAATGACGTTCAATTAAACAGCGCGATTTCAGGATCAGGAACGTTATCGATCCGATCATCGAACTTAGCCGCCGATATTGGTTTGGGCACGGCGCAAACAGGCAGTTTAAACCTGAGTAATCCGGAGCTAGCGAATATTTTAAATGGCTGGGGAAATATCATCGTCGGCAATACGGCACAAACAGGGGCCGTCAACATAGGCGCTACGACGTGGAATGATAATCTGACAGTACAAACCGGATTGGGTTCGATCAACATCAATGGCGCACAAGCCATGGGTGCAAATAATCTGACGATGACGACGCTGGGTGGTGCATTGACGACGGCTGCGGCAGGATCGATTACGCAATCCACTGGTATATTGGCTTTGAATACGGGTGCTGGTGCGATGACCTTGGGTGGTGCCATCACTAAAACATCGGGCACGATCAATTTAAATTCCACCAGCGGGATTATTTCCATCGGATCAGGGGCAAATGTGTTGAATGCCGGATCATCGGCGTTGAATATCACGACGGATGCCGATCTTGTTTTAAATATTACGGATGCATTGACGGGAACGGGAACATTCACCTTGTCGCAAGCGACAAATGGCACAACGATAGGTTTGGGCGGCGGTGCGGGAACTATCAATTTATCCACCGCCGAAATAGGGCGTATTCGCGACGGATGGGCCAGTTTGATTTTCGGCCGAAACGACGGAACAGTTGCCACGACGCTCGGTACTGCAACGTGGAATGACGCGGTTACGTTGCGCAACGGAACAGGTGCCGTCAACATCACGGGCGCACAGACACTTGGTGCAAATACATTTACCGTGACGACAGCGGGTGGAGATATTTCGAGTTCAGGGACGATTACCGGCACGACGGGTAATGTGTCATTGACATCAGGTGGAGGATCCATCACGACGTCAGCGGCATTGACGGGCACGACGGGAATAACAGCTTTGGTAAGCAGCGGCGGCGCGATTACGATTGGCGGCAACATCACACGTGCAAACGGGACAATCAATGTCACCAGCGGTACGGGATTAATTACCGTGAATAACGTGATTGCAGCAGGCGCGAGCGGCAATATGAACATCACCACCGATAATGATTTGGTGTTGAATAATAATCTCAGCGGAACCGGAACCTTGATGATTACGTCGGGATTGGCGGGTACAAGCATCGGTTTAGGTAATGCTCAGGCTGGTTTGTTGAATTTGGATGCCACTGAAATCAGCCGTATCGTCAATGGATGGGGCACATTAGTTTTCGGTAATACAACGAATACAGCCGCCGTCAATGTTGGCGCGCTAACATGGAACGACAATGTTACCATACGCACCGGATCCGGCAATCTGGATATAAACGACGTTCAAACTGTTGCAGGTAATAATTTAACCTTATCGACAACAAACGGCGTCTTAAGCGTTTTTGCTG
>JANODM010000127.1:0-3221 GCA_031412695.1 Alphaproteobacteria bacterium | reverse complement strand
GCTAATCTTTATAAGGTACTGGTGTTTTTCGTCAAATAAAAAACAACCCTGGTCAATTGTTTTATGGATAACTTATACTAAGGTCCCTATGGTCAATTTAAATCCACTTACTGAGGTCTATTCCATGACAATCAAATTCGCTGTTTTTTTAACGTTGACGCTGCTTTCTTTCGGAATTGCCGGCCAAGCCGAAGCTAAAGATAAACATGGACGTAAAGACGGCCAACGGTACGAAAATGAGAGCGTAACGTGGGATAATGATCGTGACGGGAAAACAACGATCGCCATCGGCATTGACGGCGATGACCGCACCATCATTTCGCGTTATTTGCGTGATAATTATCAACGCAAATGCCCGCCGGGTCTGGCCAAAAAGAATAACGGATGCTTACCACCCGGTCAGGCGAAAAAATACGCGTTGGGTCGTCCTGTAGGAAATTTCGGCAATCTGCCGAATGATTTGCTGAATTTATTGTCGCCGCCACGTGGCTATCGCTATGTCAAAGTCGATACGGATATCGTACTGATCGGCGAGGCCACGAAAAAAGCCATCGACGCCGTGACGCTATTATCCGCTGTCGGGCAGTAAGCGTTAACCGCCGCCATAGCTTTGGATCAGGCTGCCCGTGACTAGGTACCATCCGTCCACCAGGACAAAGAAGATGATCTTAAAGGGCAGGGAGATCATCACAGGCGGCAACATCATCATGCCCATCGACATCAGGATGGATGACACCACCAAATCGATGACCAGGAATGGCAGGAACAGCAAAAAGCCGATCTCGAAGGCGCGGCGCAATTCCGAGATCATAAAAGCAGGGATAACCAACTGCAGAGGCGTTTCCATGGCTTCTTTGTAAGGCCCGGCTTTGTTGATCGCGATGAATAGTTGCAGGTCTTTTTCGCGCGTGTGTTTCAGCATGAATGATTTGAACGGATCGACGGCTTTTTGCAACGCGTCCATCTCGGCCATTTCCTCGTTCATCAACGGCTTGATACCCTCATTATAGGATTGCTGAAAAGTCGGCATCATGATGAACATGGTCAGGAACAACGCCAGCGAGATCAAAACGGCATTCGGGGGTGTTTGCTGGGTGCCGATGGCCGACCGCAAGAATGAGAAAACAACGATGATACGGGTGAACGATGTCATCATCATCAGGATGCTGGGGGCTAGCGAAAGCACAGTGAGAAGGGCGACGGTCTGAACGACTTTGCCCGTTAACGAGCCTGAGCCGGGTGCATCCGCATCGGCTGCTGTGTTGCCCGTGCCTGAGCCAAGATCGAGGGTAAGTTTCTGTGCCAGAACTTCGTGTGGAATAAAAAGAACGGCGCACATCATAATGAATAATAATGATATTGCCCATTTATTCTGAGAAATCGATTTAAGGTGTTTTATCATGTTTTTCCGCTGTGTCTTTACGCTGTGTCGGGGGGTGAAGGCAGGTTTTTTTCGATGATCTGAGACCCTTCGGCACCGACCACCAGTAAATGTTCTTTGTCGTCATGACGGATCAACGCAATCTTGGTTTTATGATCGACGGACAAAACTTCGACCAGTTTCAGGCGACGGTTGCGGCCTACGGTCATATGCTGGGGCAGGCCCCAACGGTGGCCGTATTTTTTGATGACATATCCTATAAGCCACATAACCCCGACGACAAAAGCCAGGGAGAAAATCGCGCGTAAAATATCAACGGTGGGGTTCATGGCGTCTACCATAGACCAGATTATTTATCTTGCGAAGGCAGGAATTGGTTGTTCTCATCGCGTAATCCCCGCGAAGCGGGGATCTCATTCAACATGACAAAGACCCTCGCTTGCGCAAGGGTTACGATATTTTTTAGACTTAGATTACTTCTTTTCCGGAACTTTAAACGGGTCGGACGGATCGGGGCGGTCTTTGCCTTCGGCTTCGTACACATAGGCCAGGATTTCGGCAACCGCCATAATAGCCTCCGTCGGTATTGGACTGTCGAGTTCAATATTAGCCAGGATTTCGGCTAAGGCCGGATCCTCGCGAACTTTGAGGCCGTTGGCAAAGGCCAGCTCCAGGATTTGGTCGGCCCATTTGCCCCGTCCGGCAGCGACAATTTGCGGCAAACCCGAATTCGTCGGATCATTTACCAATGCAGCCGCAACTGTTTGTTTTGATCTAATAATTTTCTTTTCCGCCGGTTTGTCGCCGGGGTTGGCATGGTTATTGCTTATAGATGTATCAGGCGGGGATGGGCTCATAAGAAAAGCTTACACCGCTCCAGATGGAAAACAAGTGAGGCTGAAATGTTTGAATCAATCGCGATCATGAACGGTTTGACCCAGAAGATGGATTATCTTCAAACGCGTCAACGCGTTCTGGCGCAAAACATCTCGAATGCGGATACACCCGGTTATACGGCCATGGACGTCAAAGCCCCCGATTTCAAAAAAGAAATGGGCCGCTATTTCGACCCGAACAAATTGGCAGGCGCAAAACTGAGCCTGGATACCACAGCATCAGGTCATATGAACCAACGTATGTCGGTCGGACGCCCAACGGATGGCGACAAAAACCGCCAGCCTTACGAAATTGCTCCGGCAAAAAATGCCGTGTCCTTAGAAGAGCAAATGATGAATGCGTCGCAAACGGCAATCGATTACCAATTGGTTACGAATTTATATACGAAACAAATCGGCATGCTGCGCACGGCAATGGGCCGCTAAGAAAGAATGATGGAGAATTAAAATGGGATCAGAACTTTTCAACGCAATGGCAATCTCGGCTTCGGGCATGAAGACCCAAGGCACTCGGATGCGCGTTATCTCGGAAAACATGGCGAATGCCGAAACGACGACGAATAGCCCAACCCAAGACCCATATCGCCGCAAAACCATTTCATTCAAGTCCGAATTGGACCGCGCCTACGGCATCGACAAAGTCGCCGTAGACAAGGTTGACCGTGACCAAAGCGATTATCGCCTGAAATATGACCCCAGCCACCCTGCTGCGGACGGAAAAGGCTACGTAAAGTTACCGAATGTTAATAGCCTTATTGAGACAATGGATATGCGAGAAGCACAGCGTTCCTATGAAGCCAATATGGGTTCCATCGAACTTACCCGTAACATGATGACGAAGACCATCGATATGTTACGCAGCAACCGCTAGACGACCTACAAGGAGAGTAAAACATGAGTACAGTCAATTCAGTCTTGGGTGCTTACAAAGCAGCCTCGCAAGC
>JANODM010000126.1:0-4651 GCA_031412695.1 Alphaproteobacteria bacterium | reverse complement strand
GAGGGGTTTTGTGTCAAGGCGTAAAGCGGATCGTTGTCGGGCACTTTATTCGTTTTCAAGAAATCGTAACGAGACCGCATGATCGACGGGGTCAATCGGCTTTCAAACAGCGTTTTTCGCTTTTCATCCAAGCGTGCGCGTTCAGTACGTCCTTCTTCGGTCAACATTGATGTATTCCGGCGTCGATCATAGTCTTTGTGGCTTTGTTCGATATCTTTTTCTGACAAAAACGTGATGTGCAGCTCAACGGGTGCCGTCATCATGCTGCCTTGTGGTCCGGCATGATAAATCGTGCCTTTGCTTTTAAAAGCAGGATATTGGTCTGACAAACGGTCGCTGGGTGGATAAAATACTTGGTCGACGATCTCGCCATTAACGCCGTCAACGACAACGCCCAGCTCGCCTGTGATCAATAACGCCGTTATAAAATTACGAACACCGTTATATTCCTCTTCCACCGTACGCGGATCAAACGGATCGTGTTTTGAAAATTTTAAACTGGTGCGCTGCAGATCACTTACGGCAAATATGCCATAGCGTTCGGGTTCTTTGTAAAACGCATTGGTGTTTTTTGGCTTGCCGCTGCGGCCATAAGCTTTGCCCATCGCGCTTTCGACACTTTTAACGCTGAACTCTTGGCGCGTCGCTTCGAAATACGGCATTTTTTTGGGCAAGGATTCAGCGATTACTGCGTTATGGCGCACGATGGTGGACTGGCGAAAACTCTCGTAAACGGCAGGCTTTTGAAACTCTTCCAAACGGTTGAACAAATTGACGCCGGTCATTTCGCACATACGGACCTGAAAACCGATATATTGCGTTTGCGCGACTCGTGCCAATGTTTCCAATGTCGGATGTTCCGGATCGAACGTATAGTTATTATCGGCGCTTTCTTGAACAGCTTTGATATCGGGATCGTTCAGTGCCGCCTTGGTCGCAGGCGAAAGCGTTTTCAGATCAACCGGCGTTTGCCAAAAATCTTTTAAGGCAGGATCGTTGAACGTATCAGGCGTAAAGCTGCCGATTTGAATTTTGGGGATGTCTTTGGGAATGGCGGTATCGGGGCTAAAGCGTTTAGCCAAGTCCGCGACCGTCATCCGCGCATGAAACCCCTCAAGGATGGTTTCGTACGTCGAAGGCAATGCATCTTGCCAGCGCGATGACGACTTCGTCTTTGCCATATCAACCGATCTTTAGAAAACCCAAAGAGTGTTCATATCAGGACCTGAAAAGACGGGGATAGTAAGGTAAGATCATAAGGCTAATGAATAACGAAACCATCGCCTAGTTTTAATCTTTTATCACACAAAACCCGTATTTTTAGACTTTTTATTACCTTCTTTGGAAAGGGATTGAAAGATAATGATATCTAATATGGCCAAGGAAAGTCAAGAAAAACATTCTTTCAACTCCTTAGCCACTAAATTTAGGAAAAAATGTTTTATTTCAATAAATTATGTCTGATATAGCCTTCGTTTACCCCGCACCGCACCGTGATTTATCTTCTAAAAGGCGGGCTTTATTGCTAGTAAAATGCCCATGAACAATACTTCCGCCCCATCTCCCATCAAAACCCATTGGCATTTGCGATTCCTTGGGCTGGCCGCCCATGTCGCGACGTGGTCACGCGATGCGGATAAAAAAGTCGGGTCGGTGATCGTGCGTCCCGACAAGACGATTGCGACGATGGGGTTCAACGGTTTTCCCAGGGGCGTCGATGACAACCCCGAACGTTATGCGGACCGCGACCTGAAATTGGATATGACGGTGCATGCCGAGATGAATGCGATTTTGCACACGCGCGAACCGCTGCACGGTTATACCTTGTATGTGTGGCCGTTTCATCCGTGCACACGCTGTGCTGCGGCGATTATTCAATCGGGTATCGCGCATGTCGTGACGATCCCTTGGAAAAAAACGAGCAAATGGGCGGCCAATATCGATCTGGCCAAGCAGATGCTGGAGGAGGCGGGGGTCACGATCTCGGTGATTGACGAGCCCGTTGCGATACCGCCGATGTTTATCGAGCCGATGTGATCGTTTTTCTTCTCGACTTTCAAGCGCGCGCCGCTAGATTGAAAGCATAAAAATTTGAAAAAACAGGAATAAAAAAATGGATAAATTACGCATTCGCGGCGGCAATCGTCTTTCAGGATCCATTCAAATTTCCGGTGCGAAAAACGCCGTACTGAAACATATGTGCGCCACGTTGTTGACGGCTGATCCGGTAACGTTGCACAACGTGCCTGATCTGGACGATGTGCGTACCCTGGCACGTTTGTTAGGGGAATTGGGCACGACGATCACGTTAGACGGCGATGCAGCAGCGAAACAAGGTCAGTTCGGACAAGTGTTGACCTTGCAAACAGCCAAAGTCGAAAACCCGCATGCCGATTACGAATTGGTGCGCCGCATGCGCGCCAGTGTGACGACGTTGGGTCCGTTGGTTGCTCGTAACCGTTATGCCGAAGTCTCACTTCCCGGTGGTTGCGCCATCGGGTCGCGTCCCGTCGATTTGCACATCATGGCGTTGGAACAATTGGGTGCAACGATCACGATTGAAAACGGCTATATCATCGCCAAAGCCCCTAACGGATTAAAAGGTAACACGATCGTGTTTCCAAAAGTATCCGTGGGCGCGACGGAATGTGCGTTGCTGGCGTCGACCTTGGCCAAAGGCGAGACGATTATTTCCAATGCTGCGCGCGAACCCGAGATCAAAGATTTGGGCGAGTTATTGGTGAAAATGGGCGCGAAAATAGAAGGCTTGGGCACCGACACCATTCGTATTACGGGTGTGGAAAAATTGCATGGCGCAGAACACACCGTCGTCGCCGATCGTATCGAGACGGGTACCTATATTATCGCGGCTGCGATTACTCGAGGCGATTTGTTTTTAAAAGGCGCTAAGCTGGAACATTTGCGTGCTTTCGCCGCCAAAGCCCAAGAGGCGGGCGTGCAGTTCGAGCAACAAGAAGATGGCTTACGTGTCTGGTGCGATGCGCCGAAGTTGAAACCGATCGACGCGATGACCGAACCGTTTCCGGGGCTTGCGACCGATTTGCAATCACCCTTGATGGTGTTGATGTGTCTGGCCGATGGTGCGGGTATGATCACCGAGACGATTTTTGAAAATCGCTTCATGCATGTGCCGGAACTGGCGCGCATGGGTGCGAATATCGTCGTGCAAGGAAATTCCGCATTGGTACGGGGCGTCAAAGAATTAAAGGGTGCCCCCGTGATGGCGACCGATTTGCGCGCGTCGATCAGCTTGGTGTTAGCAGGATTAGTCGCGTCGGGTGAGACGAATGTCAGCCGTATCTATCATTTGGATCGCGGCTATGAGCGGTTGGAAGAAAAACTGCGCCAGGTTGGTGCTGATATCGAACGCGTCGCCGATGACGAAGACGATACGGGATCGACCAAGATGGCAGCGGAATAATCGATTTATTTAATTGGGATCAAGATCGACGTCGACGCGCCACGGATTTTTTTTCTGTTCTTCTTTGTGAGCATGTAGCAAATCGCCGATGCGGTTTTGAACGGCGTTGAAATAATTTGCTTTCTCATCCTTGAAACGAACATAGGCTTCATCATAGGCGGAAACTTTTTTAGAAGCGCGCGAAGTAAGCCATACTGCTAGCGCGCTCGTTGTCAAACACACATAACCGATATTTTCCCGTAAGCTCTGCTGGGGACTTTCATTGGAATTTCGCAACATATTGCCAAATGCAAAGCCGACTATCGTTGTGGTCATCCATCCTAACTTGCGACAATTCGCGCGGCCTCGATTTAAACGAGCTGCTTCGATCTGTTGATCGAAAGAATTCGGCTGAGCCGGGATTTTGCTATCCAACGCGTCGCGTGCGCGTTGTAATTTCGCTGCACTAGTATCGGAATTAATGTGTATATACTGCAAGCCCATACCGTTAAAGATAGCTGGATAGCATTTTTCAGGTGGCGCATTTTTTCTAAGATTGAAAATTTCATGGCGCGTCATATCGTCTAAGGGTGTTTCTGAGACAGCAATCCGTAAGGGAAGTTTTGGATCTAAAGACATTCAGTTGCTCTTTTTATTTTTATACGAAGTCGAGGCGATTGCCGCGCCTCGTTTTTTCGATATGTTTAATGTCAGCTTCCACTTTGGAAAAAAGCCGTTTCTCGCGATAAGCGCGCGCCAACACGACAACGCCAAGGATAACGCCCGCTTCGCCAAACATTTGTTTCGTCAAAGACGGCACAGATGCATGTTCAGCAAAAGAAGTTGCGGTGGTAGAAGAGCCTCGTGTAACGGTTGCAATACCGCCAAACGTCAATACGGCTCCGCCTGCACTAGCTTTGAGACCTTTTGTTCGATGCATTTCTTGCTTGGCGTAAGCAGCATTAAGGTCAATATCAGCTTGTTTTTCCGGTGTGACGTATTCCGCTGTGCTGCGAATAAATTCTGATTCTTCATAAATTTTAGAACGGTCGGGTACAAAAGAACACATAGGAAAGAATCTTATTTTTTGATGGCGTAGTTAAACGGCATATTTATTTTGAAATTACCTGCTTACACGTATCTACTGCAGGCGCATTTTTTCTTCATTCAAAAATTTATCAATTTTCTTGGGGTCTTCAAGGCGTTCACTAAGCATGCGGTGAGCCTTGG
>JANODM010000125.1:0-2090 GCA_031412695.1 Alphaproteobacteria bacterium | reverse complement strand
TCAGCGTTGACCTGCTCTTTAGTTTTCAGTTCGGTCATGCCAGCATCTTTCCGGCTTTGCCCAACCCAGCCACCAATGCATCGATATCGTCACGCGTGTTGTAGAGACCGATGGATGCACGCAACGTCCCCGTCACCCCAAGGCGTTTCATCAACGGCATACAGCAATGATGGCCGGCTCTGACGGCGATGCCTTCTTTGTCCAAAATCGTGGCGACGTCACTTGGGTGTGCGCCGCGAAGATTGAAACATAAAATCGCCGCTTTGTTTTCAGCGCGACCATACAAGGTCAGGCCGTCGATTTTATTCAATTCTTCCAGTGCATAGTGATATACGCCCTCTTCATAAGCTGCGATATTATTCATCCCATATGCATTCAGATAATCGATGGCCGCACCCAATGCGATTACTTCGGCAATCGCAGGGGTTCCCGCTTCGAAGCGTGCAGGTGCCATTTTGTATGTCGTTTCATCAAAACTGACGGTTTCGATCATATCACCGCCGCCCTGATAAGGCGGCATCGCATTCAATAGTTGCTCACGTCCGTATAAAACGCCAACGCCTGTCGGTCCATATAGTTTATGCCCGGAAAACACATAGAAATCGCATCCCAATGCCATGACATCGACAGACTCGTGCATGATGGCTTGGCACCCGTCTAATAACGTTGCGGCATTAATTTTTTTCGCAGCTTGAATAATCTCGGTCACAGGCAACATCGTACCTAATGCATTACTCATATGCGAAATGGCGACGATTTGAGTTTTTTCATTCATCAGGGCGATTACATCGGCAGCTTTTACATCGCCCTCATTCGTAATCGGTGCCACGATCAATTTTGCACCTGTCCGCTGTGCGATCAATTGCCATGGTACGATATTGGCATGATGCTCCAACGCCGTAATCAAAATCTCGTCGCCCGGGTTCAGGCGTGTACGCCCCCAGCATGCGGCGACCAAATTAATCGCCTCTGTACCGTTGCGTGTGAAAACGATCTCATTTTCCAGCGCGTTGATGAAACGGGCGACTTTGCCGCGTGCATTTTCGAACTGTGTGGTCGTTTTCTGACTGAACTGATACAAGCCGCGATGGATATTAGCGTAATTATCGTTTAGCGCATTTTGCAGAGCATCGATTACGACTTTCGGCTTTTGTGCAGAGGCAGCGGTGTCCAGAAACACCAACGGCTTGTCGTTCATTTTTTGCGTAAAAATAGGAAAATCACGGCGCGCGGTTGCACCGTTGAAAATAGATTCCTCTTTGGTTGCAAATAATGCCATTACTTCCCTTTTTTCGCTGTCAGTTTTTCCAGCCAGTTCACGGCCAGATCACTGAAAACGTCGCGCGTTGCGTCATGTTTGATGTTATCCAACACAGGGCCCAGGAACGCTTGCATTAACAACATACGCGCTTGTGCCTCGCTCAACCCGCGAGAACGCAGATAAAACAACGGAGCCTCGTCAATGCGGCCTGTGGTCGATCCATGGGAACATTTGACATCATCAGCATAAATTTCCAATTCGGGTTTCGTATCCATGATCGCCGTATTCGACAAAATCAACGCATTCGACAATTGGTACCCGTCGGTTTTTTGCGCAATTTGATGCACATGGACTTTGCCTTGGAACACGCAATGCGCTTTGTCATCGACGATCGTCTTGTACAATTGGTTGGAGTGACAATGCGGAGCTTGATGCTCGATGGTGATGGTCGTGTCACCATGCTGAGTGCCTGACAACAAATTCAATCCCGACAAATACACCGCAGCGCCCGCCTCTTGCAATTCGACATGAATTTGATTGCGGCTTAGGGCGGAACCCGTCGTCAGCACACACGCCTCATACGTTGCGTCCGCTGCCAACGTCACATGCGTGTTTTGCGTATAAATCGCCTCGGAAGAATTATCTTGAATACGATAGTGACGGAATTTGGCACCTCTTGCCAATTGAATTTGAGTAACGCGATTATTCCAATACGCCCCGTTTCCGTTATGACGTTCGATAATCGTCAGTTCGGCATTCTCTCCAACGCGGATAAACGTACGCGGCACGAAACTGTTGAAGCCGTCGCCCGTAATCTCGATTTCCAAAG
>JANODM010000124.1:0-1653 GCA_031412695.1 Alphaproteobacteria bacterium | reverse complement strand
CCTGATAATTCTCAGGAGCGTTCGTCGTAGAAATCTGTGATTTGGCGACAATGTCTGCCGCTTTGGCTTCTTGACCGTTCATGGCGTCATATTGGCTAGGGGTCGCTGGAAAAACCTGAGCGGCATCACCGTTTGCGGTTTGGCCTGTGGTGTCCAGGTTAGGGGTGTTTGCAGCGTTCGGAGCGGTGTTATCAGCCATTTTTTCAAGTCCTTGTGTGAATTGAGCGGTAAAAGAGCAGTAGTAGAAAGGAGCGGTGAAACCTCAAGAAAGTGATTCTTTGGTTTGCATATCATTCTGTAAAACTTTAGATAAAATGTCTAGCTTTATTTTCAAGGAAGATATATAAATATGTATGATTTTAGTAAACAATATGTTAAAATAGTTATGGATAAAAAACATGTCGATTGAACCCTTTGAATGGTCCCAACCCCAGCCCAGGATCGTCCAGCACAAAAAACGCCGCTATGCGTTGCGTCTGGAAAGCATCTTTTGGAAGCAACTTGAGCAATTGGCCTTTCGCCGACGATTGAGAATAGGCCAATTGGTCGCCGATCTTGCCGAATCCAGCCAGGGGCCAAATTTGTCCTCTTATATACGCGGCTTTTGCATGGTCGAGGCCGAACGGGATGCGACGCGTCTGCGCCTGTCGTCGGGATCGTTCGATTTGCTGGACATCCTCAAAGGCGCACCTGCGCCCGCTTTGTTGTTGTCGGATGCGCGTTTGATCATCGATGTCAATCAGGCCTTGTTCGATTGGGCAGGGCCGGACGTGCCCGTGTTGCGGCAACAGAAATTCGATGCCGTGTTCGAACCGCGCGTCATGCGGCCCCTTGATGAAACGGTCGAGCTAATGCGCCGCGGTGAATTGAAACGCACGCAATTGCAATTGAATTACCAAGGCCGCAGCGTATCCGCGACGCTGACAGGATTATCCGTCGGCAGTATTTTTTATTGCCTGGTGTGGTTGGTCGTATCGGGTACCCGCGTGATGCGGGTTTAGACTACGCTGCCTTTTTCGATGCCGTCATCAACGCTTGAACGCCGGGAAGAGTTTTGCCTTCCAGCCATTCCAAGAATGCACCGCCCGCGGTCGACAAATAGGAGAATTGATCGGCAACGCCTGCATTTTCCAATGCGAACACCGTGTCGCCGCCACCTGCGACGGAGACAAGCGTTTTATTTTGCGTCAATTCCGCAACGGCTTTGGCCAATTCATTCGTGCCTGTGTCGAACGGTTTGACTTCGAATACGCCCATCGGTCCGTTCCATACGACCGTCTTGCATGTTTTCAAAATCGTGCGCGCATTTTCAATCGAGGCAGGCCCGATATCGACGCCTTCTTGATCGGCAACCAGCTTATCGGTTGCAACAACTTCAAACGGCACGTTTGCGCCGAATTCGCGCACGGCGATACGGTCGATCGGTAGGATGATTTTGCAGCCCGCTTTTTCGGCAGTCGCCATGATTTTCTTTGCTTCATCCGTCATGTCGCGTTCACACAAGGATTTACCAACTTCGATACCTTGCGCGACAAAGAACGTATTTTGCATCCCGCCGCCTAAAATGAGGAAATCGACTTTTTGCACCAGATTATTCAGCACCGATAATTTCGTGGATACTTTGGATCCGCCGATGATGGCCGCAACGGGACG
>JANODM010000123.1:0-3519 GCA_031412695.1 Alphaproteobacteria bacterium | reverse complement strand
TTTAGTTTTAAATCACTCTACGTAATGCATGCCTATAAGAAAATCAGCAACATAAAACAGGTTCATGATGATCTTTTCTTCAAAAATATGCAGATGGAGAAATACGGCGGCACATCTTGGCTCCACGTGTTTTTAGCTTTGATTGTTCTTATATGTTATGGCTTTGTTTCCGTTGCGATTGACAAGATTCAGGCTCAACCAACTGTTGAGACTCAACGCAGTTATTTGCCTTAATCGCTAGCATATACTAGAGATTGGCTCGTTCCTTGATGCATCTGCGTTTTCACCGGATCAACCTCCGAACTTATCTAATTTACAAAAAGCCGGGCATTAAGCCCGGCTTTTTGTAAATTGGTGGGCGCAACAGGGATTGAACCTGTGACCTCTCCCATGTCAAGGGAACGCGCTACCGCTGCGCCATGCGCCCACTTGCGGAGAAGGGTTTTTTAGCAGCCCTTTTTCAGCCTGGCAAGCATTTATGACTTAACGAGGTCAGATTCTTTGTCTTTTAATGCGTCAATTAACGCTTGGACTTGGCCGCCTTCACTCTCGATCACGTTCGAGAAATCAGTGCGGTGCGTGACCGACATGCTGACGCCCTCAACAGCCAGGTCGATGATTTTAAAGCCTGATCCCGCTTTGCGCAAACGCCAGGCAAACGAAATCGCAGGTTTACCTTGGGGGGTAACGGTCATATCGACTTTGTAATCGCGTTCGTTCAACGCACCGGCTTCGCCGATTTTAAAGACATTATCCGATGATTCCAACAAACGATCTGCGTATTTGTTCAAGATAACAGTTTGCAGCAAACGCGTGAATTCGGTTTGTTGCGCCGGAGTCGCCGTGCGCCAGTAACGGCCCAAGGTGAATTTGGCAATTGTCGGGATATCAAACGAATTGTTCAGGATATCGCGGAATTTCTCTTTGGCTTTTTGGCCGCTGATTTTACCCGCATGCGTTTCATCGATGGTCGACACGGCTTGTTGCGCGACATTGTCGACATAGGCTTTGGCTTGCGACAGAGCTGCGTCTTCGGCAGCCCCTACAGGGGACACAAAGCCGACGCACAGAACCGTCAAGACCGATAATAAAAAACGCATTTCCTTCACTCCTCAAGAATAATCGGGCAAAGGATTACTGGGCCTCTGCCTCGCCGTACGCATCTGCGGTGTTGCCTTGTACCATATAGGCGCGGCGTTGCACAAACAAACTGCGGAAGGTGACATATGGGTCAACGGCATTTTCCATGACGTCATCATATGCATCCCCATATTTATAACGTGCGTCGACGGCAGAAAGCCCCGCGCGCGTTACGATTGGCCAATAGGTTTCAGTATTGTTGAAATACGCGTTGAACGGGTCGGCAAACGCGTCAACCACTTCGCCCGTCCCGTCGCGCAAAGACGACGAACCAAAGATCGGCAAAACCAGGTAAAAGCCATGATCCGCACCCCAAACGCCCAAGGTTTGACCGAAATCAGCGTTGGCGGGGCCGATGCCCAAATGGGTTGCAACGTCATTCAGACCGCCCAAGCCCAACGTGGCGTTGACGACAAAACGGTGCAGCGATCTCTCGAACATACGCCAGTCGCCTTGTAACAGGCTGTTTAACATGACAATTGGCTGACCCAACGTATCTAAAACCGAGCTGACGCTGTTGCGGATGAAACCGGGCAAAGCGTTTTTGTAGACAAATGTTGCAGGTTTGAGCAACAGAAAATCCACGCCTTTGTTGAATTGGAACACAGCACGATTGAACGGCTCGATCGGGTCGTTGATCGGCATAACTTCGATGACTTGCTCTTTTCTGGCAGTGCGTTCAACGGCAAAAGCCGGGCCCGCAAACGTAGCGAAAATCAGGGTAGCAATCAGAATGCGGCGGGGGGAAAAGAACATGAGAACGGACCTTGGTGAATCGGGTATAAAAAATATATCGTATTACTATCGGATATAGCATGACGGCACTTTTTGCCAAGCATAATCATTTGGCAATGCCATCTTATGACATAAGAGTTAAACTTTTATTTCAATAGCTTAAGCGGCACGTAACCGTTGCGAATTTACCACCCATGTTTGAAAAAACGTCTCTAACTGGTTCTTTTGCGTCGATAATCCCATAGAAACGCGTATCGCACACCGTGCTTGCGCCTCGGGAAGGCCCATTGCAAGCAGGACATGAGACGGTTTCACGGATCCCGACGAGCATGCTGAACCGCTTGAGACTGCAATCCCGACTAGGTCAAACGCAATGAGTTGTTTCTCGGACAAAGCGCCGGGCAGAATCACTTGGATGGTATTGGCGACGCGCGGAGCGTTTTTACCCGCAATCACTGCATGTGGCACCGCCGCCAACATTTGGCTTTCCAAATCGTCACGTATGGTGGCCATGTTTTCAAAATCGGCGAGATTAGCATGCGCCGCTATAGCCGCCTCGCCAAAGCCGATAATGCCTAATGTATTTTCCGTGCCTGCACGTCGACGTTTTTCTTGTCCTCCGCCATGAATGAATTTTTGCAACGGTGTGTCATGACCGTAAATCAACGCACCGACACCAGACGGTCCACCGATTTTGTGCGCCGATAACGACAGATAATCGATCGGTGTTTTTTGCAGATCAATTAAAACGCGCCCGGCTGCCTGCACCGCATCGGTGTGAAATAACGCGCCGTATTTTTTCGTCAACTCCGCGATCTGTTCAATCGGTTGAATCACACCCGTTTCGTTATTCACCCACATCACCGATACAAGCGTTTTACGCGTGTCGTTTTGTAATTCAATTTCCAGCGCATTCAGATCAATCACCCCGTCACGGGTTACGGGGATAATCTGAATATTTTTTTTCTCAACTGCGATGTCGATGATAGATGAATGTTCGATGGCGGAAATTAAAATCCGGTCGACAGGTGCGCCGAAGATTACCCAATTATTTGCCTCGGTCGCGCCCGATGTAAACACGACATTAGTCGCATCTGTATTTACCAATTGCGCGACTTTCTCGCGGGCTTGCTCGACTTGCTTGCGAATATTGCGTCCAAAGCCATGAATCGATGACGCGTTGCCGACCTCATCCAGCGCCGCCGTCATGATTTTTCTCACATTCGATAACAGTGGCGCGGTGGCATTGTAATCGAGGTAAATCAGATTAGTCATGAAAAATAATTCGTATTCGGATTTTGATCGATGAGATGGTGCGCGGTTTTCATCTCGTCATGCGTGTTAATGTAAATAATCTTGTAAGTGCCCGACGTGGTTTTATTTACCATGTCATGCGTCACAGTCAGCATATGCACCAATCCCCAATATAGCCATTTCCCGCCAATGTCCTCGACAAAAAAATTGCGTACCGGCGGCGCTTGATAAAGACGGATTGTCGGCTTGTTCTTAAAAGAAAAAATCTTGTCATTGAAATCTTCCGTTTTAAACGGCGAGACAGCATGTTTCACGATATCTAATTCGGCAGGAAACCCCTGTTCTTTAGAAATGCGCAACGTATCGTTAAGTGTAACCGTACTTCCCATC
>JANODM010000122.1:0-2068 GCA_031412695.1 Alphaproteobacteria bacterium | reverse complement strand
GACGAAAGTTTAAAATCCCCGAAGGGCAACCTTCGGGGATTTTGTATAGCCCCCGAAACTGCTAAAACACGTTTTATGAAGATCGCACCGAATGCTCATATCGTCATTCTGACAGGTGCCGGAATTTCCAAAGAATCCGGCCTGGACACGTTCCGCGACACGGACGGTATTTGGCAACGTTATTCGTTGGATGATGTGTGTACCCCCGAAGGGTTTCACCGCGATCCTGTTCTAGTGCATGATTTCTATAACCAACGTCGCCAACAGCTGTTGGATCCCGTTATTCTGCCCAATGCCGCACACAAGGCTTTAGCGGAACTGGAAGCTGCCTGGACGGCTCTGAAGGATGACAAACGCGGCAAGATGACGGTAATCACCCAAAACATCGACGACTTGCACGAGCGTGCAGGCAGCAAAAATGTTTTGCACATGCATGGCGAGTTATTACGCGTGCGATGTAGCGTATGTTTGCACAGCGTTATGACCGATATGGCGACAAGTGTTGAGGATATCTGTACAGCGTGCGCGACCAAAGGGCGCATCCGTCCCGATATCGTATGGTTCGGCGAGATGCCGTATCACATGGACAAGATTGACGATGTATTGGTGGATGCCGATCTGTTTGTCGCGATCGGCACGTCGGCGACGATCTATCCGGCAGCAGGGTTTAGAATGCTGGCGGCGCAGTTCGGGGCACGTACGATCGAGATCAACATTGAACCCAGTCTGCAAGCGAATTACTTTAGTGAAGTCTATTACGGCCCAGCGACTGAACAAGTTCCTTTATTCGTGTCGCGCTTACTAGGAAAAAACGGATGACCGAGACCAAAATCATCGCCGAAAAAGAACTTCAGGAAAATATGCCAACCGGTTGGCAGTATGATGAAAAATCGATGTCTATTAAACGTGATTTCGAATTTTTGAATTTCAGCAATGCATGGGGATTTATGACCCAAGTCGCGATGCGCGCCGAAGGCATGAACCATCATCCGGAATGGTCCAACACGTATAACAAAGTGTCGATTTCATTAACAACTCATGAACAAAAAGCCGTCACCAATCGTGATATTGATTTAGCTTCTTTTATCAATTCACTTGTAGATTGATGGGATGACCGCATCCTCGTCAAACCTTCGCGCCAAGACCATCGCCGTTTTTTCTGCTGATACGCCTCTGGCGCATCGGGCTTATCGCGAGATCACCCAGAAATATGCGGTGGCCGAACAGGTGGAGGACGCCGATGTGATCGTGGCGTTAGGCGGAGACGGCCACATGCTCGAGGTCATGCACAAAACCATGCATCTGAACAAGCCTATCTATGGCATGAATTTGGGATCGGTCGGATTTTTGCTGAATAACTACAGCCCTGATTTTTTACTGGAACGTATCAATAAAGCCAATGGCGTCATTCTGAATCCGTTGCTTATGGAAGCCGTAACCGTATCGGGTGAAACCATTCGCGCCCATGCCATCAACGAAGTGTCCTTGTGGCGATCCAGCCGCCAAGCTGCGAAAATCGGAATTGATGTCGACGGGGTCAATCGTTTGGCGGAATTGATCTGTGACGGCGTGATGGTCGCAACGCCTGCGGGTAGTACCGCGTATAATTTGTCGGCGCATGGTCAGATCATTCCGATCCGCGCTCAAGTCCTGGCTTTAACGCCCGTCTGTCCGTTCAGACCGCGGCGTTGGCGCGGAGCTTTGTTGCCTCAAGAATCGAAAATCCGTTTTACGGTGTCGGAGCCTGAAAAGCGTCCCGTCAACGCCGCTGCTGACAGTTTTGAAGCAAACCAGGTCGTGACGGTTGATGTTTCTGAAGACCGCGAGACGACAATGCGCCTGTTGTTTGATCCCGGACAATCGTTGGAAGATCGCGTCATCCGCGAACAGTTCCTGTCTTAGTTATCCCACTGAATGTCTTTTGGCGGTGCGTTTGGTACGGCATTCGGTACGGATTTCTGCGGACCCAAAATCGTTTCCAACAAATTGTCGAATAGCGATCCACCTTGAGTTGGTTGTTGCTGTTGGTTGGGGTTCGTCACTGCGCTGTTATAATCGCCGGGCATCA
>JANODM010000121.1:0-12155 GCA_031412695.1 Alphaproteobacteria bacterium | reverse complement strand
TTTTTGTTTTTCAGTCGAAGGATCGATGCCTTCACGAACTTGCTTCTTAGCCTGCAAGTTTGCCAAACGTGCATCTTTTAGTGAAACTGTGGGGTAAACTCCAAGCGATAATGATTTTTCTTTTCCACTGATGCGATAGCGACAACGCCACAGCTTGCTGCCGTTTGGCATGACTTCGAGAATAAGTCCGTTTCCGTCAGATAATTTGTAAGATTTTGAACGCGGCTGTGCATTATCACAGAGTTTCACGTTGAGTTTCATGGTTTTAGTCTCCAAATGTGGGTATGAGAATTGGAGGCCCGCGCAATACCCACATTTATACCCACAAAAATGGGCTGAAACGCATTGGGCTTTGCTGGGCCAACGCGGACTAGATTCGATGATTTTGTTTTGAAAAACAAAGGCTTCACAGAACGCTATTGCGCGTCTCTGGAAGTATAAATGGTGGCCCAAGCCGGATTTGAACCAGCGACACAGCGATTTTCAATCGCTTGCTCTACCAACTGAGCTATTGGGCCACACCGTTTAGATTGCCGATGACGGGGTCAGGGTGAAGCAACCACAGCATTCATTCGACGCTTGATGCTTATAGGGGATGGGGGCCTTGTTTGTCCAGTCTTTTTACAAAGCAACAGGACATCCCAGAGGGTTTTTATCCCGCTGGAACAACAGAATTTTAATGTGTTAAACCGAACAAAAAAGCCGCACAGGCGGTAAAAGCGTCAATCCGTTGCTTCAGGATACATGCCGCGGCGCGCGACCGGGTCGTTGGCACGGTCGTCGTCATTGGCGGCCGTCGTTTCATCCGTGGCTTTCAGTTTCTCTTTCGGGCTGCTTCCGATCATCCAAATCACCATAAAAGCTAGGGCCAAAGCAAACCATATCAGGGCGTATTGCTTGTGGCGGTTGAACATCGGCACCGGCAACTGTCCCCCGATGGGATAGGTGTCGCGTGCCTCTGATTTAGCTTCGTATAATATCATGGGCGCTGCGGAATTCACGCCAATCTCGTGACGCATCGCAGCCAAATCATTCCACGTCCACACGCCGCGGCTTGGGTCATTCTCGGGAGTCGCCCATGTTTTGCGGGTTTCGGGCAATCGCAACACACCTTGCACTGCAAAAACTTTTTCCTCGGAGGGGGGCAAAATGGCGCCGTTATCGGGCACAAATCCGCGGTTGACGAACACCACGTCGTTGTTTGACAATTTGAGGGGCAAGATCAAATGATACCCGACTTGACCTTCATAAGTGCGCGGAATCATCTTGAATCCGTGGACGGATAGCCACGTTCCTTTGACGACGACAGGACGGTAATCGTATTTTTTCCATTCCGCATCACCGCGCGGATAATGGTTGCGCATATCGGTGACAGGCGATTCAAGAGCAGTGCGCACATTATTCAAAATGTCGTTTTTCCACGCCAGGCGGTGCATCTGCCAGAATCCCATACCTAACAGCATCAGCACACTGATCAATGTAATCAGGGATGGCCACAGATGCGGTTCACGGTTCCAAATAAAATCGCCGCAAAGTTGCTGAATCATCGCACAGCGATCGATCAATTTTTTTATACGCGGCGATCGCAGGCTGGCAGATTTCGTACCGGCCTCTTCTTTGGGTTCGGCGGATTCGGTTTCATCGTCAATGACGGGGGGCGGCTTTTCTACCATGGATACGGTTTTAACGGCCAAAGTTTAGCAAAGAGCTAATGGCGGTTTTGTCAGCCGCCATACCAATACACGGCGACGAACAGGAACAGCCAGACCACGTCGACGAAATGCCAGTACCAGGCGGCGGCCTCGAAACCGAAATGATCATCCGATTTAAAATCACCGCGCTGTGCACGCCATAAACAGACGGCCAGAAAAATAGTCCCGATAACGACGTGAAATCCGTGAAACCCTGTCGCCATATAAAATGTCGACGCGAAAATCGTTTCCTTGAATCCGAATTCCGCATGCATGTATTCATAGGCCTGAAAGCCGGTGAAGATAACGCCTAACGCAACCGACGCCGCCAAGCCGCGGATCAAGTCGCGTTTATTACCGTCGATCAACGACGCATGCGCCCAGGTGACGGTGCATCCCGACAATAACAAGATCATCGTCATCAAAAACGGTAAGTCAAACGGGTTGATGGTCGCGATCCCCGCAGGCGGCCAGATATTGCCGATTGCTGCAGTTGGAAACAGCGAGGCATCGAAGAATGCCCAGAAAAACGCTGCGAAAAACATCACTTCAGATGCAATGAACAACAACATGCCGTAACGGAATCCTAATTTTACGGTCGCGGTATGTTCGCGGCGGAACGTTGCTTCACGAATAATGTCGCGGAACCACAAAGCTGAAAACAAAATCAGGAAAAACGCCCCGACATAAACCGGCCACATGATCTTGTCATGGAAATACGTAACGGCAGCATACGCCAAACCGCCGGCCGCAAAGGATGTCGCCAAGGGCCAAATCGATGGCTCGACGATATGAAACGGGTGAACTTTGCCGGTAGTGCCGTAATGAACCTGATTGGACATTTTCTTCTCGTGATGGGTGCAGATACGCGAATAATCCCTTTTACCTTCTCAATGGTCAAGACTTGGTTTACGGGGTTTATGCTCTTTCTGTCTTGAACCCTCTCCCCCTGCGGGAGAGGGTGGCGAAAGCCGGTGAGGGGTTATGTGATTTTTCTATGACATCGTACCCCATCACCCCATCCCTCTCCCCCTGGGAGAGGGCTTATTTTACACTTCCCTTTCGCCGTCCTACCCCCTAAATAGGAATAATGTCCGCACTTGCCCCCTCTCACAGCGTTAAAAACGCCGATGCCATGCCTGAAAACCTGGTGATGAACGACGCGTTCCAACGTGTCGTCGATCTGGTGCGCGACAAAGATGCCAATCTGTTTATCACGGGCAAAGCCGGCACAGGCAAGTCAACCCTGTTACAGCTTTTGAAAAAAGACCTCAAGCGCCGCGGCGAAAATGTCGTCGTGGTTGCCCCCACAGGGATTGCGGCTCTCAATGTCCGCGCGCAAACCATCCATAGTTTTTTCAAATTCGCGCCAAAATTGTTATTGGCTGAAAAAGTCCACAAAGCGAAATTCAACCGTGCCTTGTATCAAAAAATCGACACATTGATCATCGATGAGATTTCGATGGTGCGATCGGACGTATTCAATGCGATCGACGTGTTCTTGCAGCTTACCCGCGAAAACAAAATGCCGTTCGGTGGCGTGCGCGTGATTTTATTCGGCGATCTGTATCAATTGCCTCCCATCGTGCGCGAGCGCGAGGTCGCCGAATACCTGACCGAGACCTTAGGCGGGCCTTATTTCTTTGACACCGCCGCGTACAAAAAATCGTATTTTCAGCGTATCGAATTGGACGAAGTCTTTCGTCAAAAGGGCGATGATGATTTCATCCATCTGCTTAATTCTGCGCGTGCAGGCACGCTGGACGATGCGCAACTGGCAGTTCTAAACAGCCGCGTCATGATCGACAAATCCCAAGTTGCAGGCCGCAACATCGTCTATTTGGCGACGACGAATGCGCGCGCCAATCATGTTAATCTGGTGAAACTAGATCGTTTGACGACACCTGAGAAAACCTATACCGCCAAAGTCACGGGCAAATTTGACCCTGAAATTTTTCCGACCGATGCCGAACTGAAACTCAAGGTTGGCGCGCAAGTCATGGTGTTGCGCAATGACACTGCGCGCAATCTGGCGAATGGATCGATCGGTGTCGTGACGAAATTGGAAGACGATGCCGTCACGGTCAAAGTCGATGGCCAGGAACATGCGATCCAATATAATTCATGGGAAAAAGTGAATTACACGTCGAAAATTTCCTATGACGGCATTGACGAGGAAATAGCTGCGACCTTCAAGCAATTACCATTGAAATTAGCGTGGGCGATTACGATCCATAAATCGCAAGGCAAAACATTCGACGATATTTTACTGGACATGGGCCACGGCGCCTTTGCGCACGGCCAGGCCTATGTCGCGTTATCGCGCTGTCGTTCGATGGCGGGATTGTTTTTGAAACACCCCTTAACGAAACGCGACTTTATCGTCGATCCTCGCATCGCAGAATTTTTAGACGGGATTACCAACTAGAAATAGCTTATCTGCGTAACCTTTACGCCTAAGCTATCGCAAGTTTATGCTCGCCCGAGTGATCTGGACGTTTGCGAGGTTGCTGCATTTGTTCGTCTTGCAACATCGTATCGACGATAATGGCAATTCCCTGTCCGAAACGTGCTTTAACGGTGTCCTGCCGCTGTTGGCTGTCCAAAGCGTTTCCATTCTCGTTTTGCTGTACGAATTTAGGCAATGTCATGGTGGCTGCAACCAGAGTTGCAACATTATCTAATTGAGCATAGCGCGAAAGATCGTTTATTTTCTCGGAACTCGTATCGATCATTTGCAACATATCATCGCGCGATGTACCCATCTGGGCCAACAGATCCAAAGATTGACGTGTTTCATCCAACATGCCTAATTCAGCAAATCCGTAAGCTGCTTGCATCACTAAAACTTGCCCGATACGACGCGGGGGAAATTTTATACCTTCGTGTTTTAAGAGTTTTGCAGCTACTTCTCGTTTCATATTAAAATTCTGGGACGTATCTTCTATTAATTCATCATGAACACGCTTAATTCCTTCACGACTATTCGACACAATCAGGTCGGCTAGAATTTTAGCATTTGCTGGTTCAGTTTGCTTCGGCTCTTCAATTTTTTCACGCGTTGCTACAACTTGTTTTGGTCCTTTTTCGAACGCAGTTTTAATTTTTCCCCACAAGCCCATAATGGCCTCCCTTTTTAGATTTTATTTTTCAAGCGATAAGATGTTGTACCGATAGGCGCGGAGATGAAGGATGCCTCCCCGATTGCTCTAACCAATATGATTTACTATTGATAACACGGTCCAGTTCAGTCGTGTCGATTCCGTTGTCGCGCATTTTTTGTACGGCATTTGTCATCACAGTACTGTTTTGATCCGCCGATACGTTATCGGCATTATTGAGCAACGTTTTATTCTGGTCGATTTCACCTACAACCATATCGGATACGAATTGCACGACACGGTATCTATCGCCATACGACGCAGTTTTATCGCCTAGCACATCTTGTGCCAGTTGACCGATTTTTTCCAAAGCGATTTCAGTTTGTGGCAACCTATTCGACACGAGCGATTTGTTCTCAACAGCTTCATGATATAATTCATACATCTCTCTCATACGTGTTTGAGAAGCCGTTTCGATAATGGTGCTCGTTGCTGTAGTTTGTTGTTGCATGATCAATCCTATCTCAAAAATTCAATTCCATAACGTACCATGAATGCCCCATGATTTCAATGAAATTTGGGTTAACGAGCTTGGGTTTGTGGTCTTTACTTTGGTCGAAACGAGCTCCGAAGCCTGATCTAAGCCTCGAATCCCTTGACTTTTTAACCTTTCGACCCCTATATATAGCGTCATTAGCACTCGCCTAAAGGGAGTGCTAGCAATACCCTGCTTAACCAACAACCAAGAGGAACACCTATGAGCTTTCGTCCCCTGCATGACCGCGTTCTGGTCAGCCGCACTGCCGAGACCCAAACCACCAAGGGCGGCATTATCATTCCCGACACCGCCAAAGAAAAACCGATCGAAGGCACCGTCGTTGCCGTCGGCACAGGTTACACGTCGGAAGAAGGCAAAGTTCGCCCGCTGGCCGTCAAAGAAGGCGACACGGTTATTTTCAACAAATGGTCCGGCACGGAAATCACCGTCGACGGCACCGAATATTTGGTCATGAAAGAATCCGACATCATGGGCATTTTGGATAAAACCAACGCCAAGAAAAAAGCGGCTTAATTTCTTTGTGCTTCGAGCGCAGTCGAGAGGCCTCTCTTGAGGTCCCTCCGCTTTGGTCGGGACACGAAACTTTTTCATTCAACAGCATTCATAAGGAAACATACCATGGCTGCAAAAGACATTATCATGAACACCTCCGCCCGCCGCAAAGTGCAAACGGGTTTGGACAAATTGGCAAACGCCGTCAAAGTAACGTTGGGTCCAAAAGGCCGTAACGTGTTGATCGAAAAATCATACGGCGCGCCGCAAATCACCAAAGACGGTGTCACCGTTGCGAAATCAATCGAATTGGCTGACAAATTCGAAAACATGGGCGCACAACTTGCAAAAGAAGTAGCAAGCAAAGCCAATGACCAAGCCGGCGATGGTACAACAACCGCAACGGTGTTAGCCCAAGCCTTGTTCAATCCCGGCTTAAAAGCAATTGAAGCAGGCGCAAACCCGATGGACGTCAAGCGCGGCATGGATAAAGCCGTCACCGCAATCGTCGAAGAATTGGCGAAACGTGCGACGAAAATCAAATCGAATGACGAGATCGCAAAAATTGCAACCATCTCGGCAAACGGTGACACCGATATCGGCAAAATGATCGCCGATGCGATGGCCAAAGTCGGCAATGAAGGCGTTATCACAGTAGAGGAAGCGAAATCATTCGAAACCGAATTGGATGTCGTCGAAGGCATGCAATTCGATCGCGGTTATTTGAGTCCCTACTTCATCACCAACCCCGAGAAAATGGAAGTCGAACTCGACAACCCGTTCATCTTGTATAACGAGAAAAAAGTATCGTCGTTGCAACCCTTGCTGCCGGTATTAGAAGCCGTGGTGCAATCGGGCCGTCCGTTGTTGATCATCGCCGAAGACGTCGAAGGCGAAGCCTTGGCGACCTTAGTCGTGAACAAATTGCGCGGCGGATTAAAAGTTGCTGCCGTTAAAGCGCCTGGTTTCGGTGATCGCCGCAAAGCGATGATGGAAGACATGGCGACCTTGACAAAAGGCCAAGTGATTTCCGAAGAGCTCGGCATGAAATTGGAAAACGTCAATTTGACGATGCTAGGTACGGCCAAGAAAATCCGCATCACCAAAGATGATTGCACAATCATCAACGGTGCCGGCGACAAAGCCGATATCGAAGCACGCATCAAATCGATCAAAGCACAGATTGAGGCGACGACGTCCGACTACGACAAAGAAAAACTGCAAGAGCGTTTGGCGAAATTGGCAGGCGGCGTTGCGGTCATCCGTGTCGGCGGTGCGACCGAAACCGAAGTCAAAGAGAAAAAAGATCGCGTTGATGATGCGCACCGCGCCACGCAAGCAGCCGTCGAAGAAGGCGTTGTTGCAGGCGGTGGTACGGCATTGTTGTACGCGTCACGCACGCTGGATTCACTCAAAGGCCTCAACGCCGATGAAGAAACCGGTATTGCGATCGTGAAAATCGCGTTGCAAGCCCCTTGCCGTCAAATCGTGACGAACGCAGGCGAAGAAGCCTCGATCGTCGTCGGCAAATTGCTGGATCAGAAAACCACGACCTTCGGCTATAACGCGCAAACGGGCGAATATGTCGACATGATCAAAGACGGTATCATCGATCCTGTCAAAGTCGTACGCGTCGCGTTGCAATCCGCAGCGTCGATCGCCGGCCTTATGATCACGACCGAAGCAACTATTGCGGATGCTCCGACCAAACAAGCAGCCAACGATCAAGGCGGCGGTATGGGCGGTATGGACGCGATGGGTGGCATGGGCGGTATGGGCTTCTAAGCGCTTGCCGCGCGGCGTCTGTTTACGGCGCCCGCTTTTCAAAAAAATCAAAACCGTCCGAAGCAATTCGGGCGGTTTTTTTATGCGTAAAGTTCGGCTAGGGTTAAATTATATGAGGCCCGTATGAAACGCGTGAAAAAAGTAGTTGGCTATATTACACATGAAAATCGTATCCTGATGCTGCGTCATCGTGATTTTCCTGAAATTCCTATGGAGCCACCCGCCGGCACCGTCGATGCGAATGAAGAATTAGAGTCCGCCGTCTTGCGAGAAGCCTTTGAAGAAACAGGTCTTACTAATCTCACCGTTAAAAAATATTTGGGCCAGCGCGATTGGCATGCGGTGTCATTCAACGAAATTCACGAGCGTCACTTTTTTCACCTTGAAGCAAGCGGCGACGTGGAAGAAGAGTGGTTGCACTTTGAAATGACTCCTTCGGGGGGCGATAAGACGCCTGTTGCCTATGAGGTATTTTGGGTCAAACGAAAAGATGTCGATCCGAAAAACATAGCCGTAGAAAAAGGCGTATTACTACACTTGTTACAATAGTGTTTCTACCCATCCCTCTTCTGTCATCCCGACAGAGGCAAGGCCTCTAGGCAGCGTTCGGAATGACACTATTGAAAAATTCTGTTATGATGAAAAGAACCGCATAAGGACAACCGCCCATGACTGTCGCGAATAAATTACACGCCACCGAAACCTCGAATTTGTCGTCACGCAATAGCCATGCGCAATCCACATCCGATATTTTACGCGGCATCAATGCCGAAGATGCAACCATCGCATCGGCTGTCGCCGCCGCCATTCCAAGCATCGACGCCTTCGTCACCAAGACCATCACCGCGTTGCAAAACGGCGGGCGTTTATTTTATATCGGCGCAGGGACCTCGGGGCGTTTAGGCGTGTTGGACGCATCGGAATGCCCGCCAACATTCGGCGTTTCGGATGACATGGTCCAAGGCATCATCGCAGGCGGCGATAACGCGTTACGTTTAGCGGGCGAAGGCGCCGAAGATAACGGCCCTGCAGGGATCGATGCGGTCAAACATCTGACAGCCAACGACGTGTTGCTTGGGGTCTCCGCATCGGGGTCCGCCGTCTATGTCCGCGAAGCCATTCGCGCCGCAAAAGCACGCGGGATTTTTACTGGGGCTTTGTGTACCGCACCCGACGCACCGTTATTAAGCGATGCCGATTGCGCAATCCTCGCCGATACGGGCGCGGAATATATTGCAGGTTCCACACGCATGAAATCAGGCACCGCGCAAAAGATGATTTTGAATATGATTTCCAGCACGGTGATGATCGGCCTGGGCAAAGTCTATGCCGGATTTATGATCGACGTCAAAACCAGCAATCAAAAACTGCACCAGCGTGCCAACGCCATCATCGCGACGTTATCGGGCTGCACGTTGGGCGAGGCTGCGGGATTAGTTGCTGCCATCGGTGATAAAACCGCGTCCCCCGTCAAGCCCGCCATCGTGATGGTATTAGAACGCGTCGATTACGACGATGCCGTCACACTATTAAACACGCATCATAACCGCATCGATGCGATCATGAAAAAACACGGACGCGATGTGGTGTTAGGCTGCGCCTGATTGTTTCAAATCATTCAACGCCAAATAATCCCGGAGCAATTTGACGACATCGTCATGCATGTCGGGACGATCCAACGCAAACGCGATATTCGCCTCGATAAAACCCAATTTATGACCGCAATCGTAACGATGACCGTCGAATCGCAAGCCCGTAAAGGGTTGCGTCGCCAATAATTTCTGCATCGCATCGGTCAATTGAATTTCATTGCCTGCACCCTTTTCGCCTTTTGCCAAATACTCAAAAATTTCAGGCTGCAAAATATAACGCCCCGTGATGGATAAGGTCGTCGGCGCGTCTTCGGGGCTCGGCTTTTCAATCATGCCCGAAATCGCAATCGTGTTCCGTGTGGTAAATTCCCCTGCCGCAATCCCGTAATTTTTTGTTTGCTCCCGTGGTACATCCATCAACCCGATAATATTGCCGCCGGTTTTTTCGTAAATTTTCATCATCTGACTAAGGCACCCAACCGAATGCAACACCAACTCATCGGGCAGAATAACGGCGAAGGGTTCGTCGCCGACCAGGGCCGCGGCACATCCGACCGCATGCCCCAACCCCAACGGCGTATGTTGGCGCGTCACCAATAAATGGCCCATCGGAATTTCCGTGTCCAACGCCAGTTGTAACAAATCTGTTTTACCTCGCGCCTCTAATGTCGCGATCAAATGATGCTGACGGTCGAAATGTTCTTCGATCAAGGTTTTGCCGCCCGAGGTCACGAAAATAAATTCTTCGATTCCGGCAGCTTTAGCTTCTTCGACGACATGTTGAATAAGCGGACGGTCGACCAAGGTCAGCATTTCTTTTGGCATCGCTTTGGTGGCGGGTAAAAGACGAGTGCCTAAACCGGCAACGGGGAAAACGGCTTTGCGAATGGGAAGGTGGACAGATGCAGTCATTTTAAAACCTTTTCTTGTTATACCGCAATTATACTGATTATCGTATATTTTAGACATATCGAATAATGTTGCGAACGCAAAAAAATCCATTTTTGCCGCATAAAAAAACGGCCCCGTTTATACCGAGGCCGTTTTCATTATTCCCTAAAAGGCTGAAAAATTATTCAGCAGCTTTCTCGGCGTCTTCCATTCTTTCTTTGGCGGCTTCGAATTCAGCGTCTTGTGCGTCTGCATTTTCGCGGACAGCATCAGCATTGTCTTCCATTGCATCCGCTTTTCTTTCGGCTGCATCTTCATTGGCATCTGACGAGTTATCGGCATTGTCACGAACAACATCAGCATTGTCTTCCATTGCATCTGCTTTGGCTTCGGCTGAGTCAGCTGCGTTTTCTTGCTGAACTTCCATCGCTTCGGATGGGGTCGTCGTCGTTGTTGTTGTCGTCGTTGCGGTGTTGTTCTCCATTGCGTTGTCTACTTTTTGTTCGACATCAGCAGCGGCATTCGACACAGCTGTCGCTGCATCGGACGTTGCGTCTTTAGCAGCTTGCATCGCATCTTGGCCGGCTTGTGAAGCGGAAGCAGCGGCTTGATCAGCCGATTGTTCCGACTTTTCGCCGCAAGCGCCTAGGCCTGCAGACATGACGGCGGCTAACATTAACATCCAAAACTTTTTCATGATTTATTCCTTGTTTTTCCGGTTGGTTTTTGAAGAGGGGTTTAGAAGGGTTTTACGAGATGGGATTATATAGGTGTAATTCGAACGATAGTATGCCGGGTCAACCCCGGGTAGTCTTGACACTGTTTTACTCTAGTTGTAACTGAAATCAAGTATGCAAGCCCCCTGCTCTACATAAAAAGTTCATAAATAATCATGTCATTTAATAGTACATCATCCAAGCCCGTTTTGTTTTGGTTCCGAGAAGACCTGCGTTTAGCCGATAATCATGGCCTGACCCAGGCCGCAGCAGCCGGTCCCGTTATCCCCGTCTTCATTTTAGACGATAAAGCCTCAAGCCAATGGACCTATGGCGGAGCCTCGAGATGGTGGCTGCATCACAGCCTCGAGTCGCTGGGACGTGACCTTGAAAAATTAGGGCTGAATTTGATTTTGTGCCGTGGTGACAGTGAAACGGTATTGCACAAGGTGATTGCTGAAACGGGTGCGACTGCCGTCCATTGGAATCGCCGCTATGCGCCGCATGCCATCGCACAAGACAAAACCATCAAAGAAAATTTGCGCGCACAACAAATTGACGCTCAAAGCTTCAACGGAAAATTACTCTGCGAGCCGTGGGAGATTAAAAACGGTTCCGACTTGCCGTACAAGGTCTTCACGCCGTTTTGGAAAGCCTGCATGGCGTTCATGAACGAAAACCCGCAGCCTACTCCCTTGCCCGTGCCGACATTCACACCTTTTGCGAAAAAAATCGCAAGCGATGAACTTAAATCGTTTGACTTACTTCCGACTAAACCGAATTGGGCCGGCGGTTTTTCGGATTGGGCGCCTGGTGAAAAAGGTGCGCAGATTGCGTTCAACGATTTTATGGACGGATCAATTCATCACTATAAATCAAAGCGCGATTTCCCAGGCATTGATGCGACCTCACAACTTTCACCGCATTTGGCGTTTGGTGAAATTTCGCCACGGCAACTTGTTCACGCGGTGCGTCACGCCATGGCGGCAGGCACGATTTCCAATATGAAAGAAGCCGAGCATTTCGTCACTGAAATAGGCTGGCGCGAATTTGCCTATCATTTACTGGTCGCGTTTCCCGATACGGTCACGCAACCGCTTAATCCGAAATTCGCCGAGTTTCCGTGGGCACATGACCCGGCGGGATTTGATGCGTGGGAAAAAGGCCGCACAGGTTATCCGTTAATCGATGCAGGCATGCGACAACTGTGGCAGACCGGGTGGATGCATAACCGTGTGCGCATGGTGGTCGGATCGTTTCTGGTGAAAAATTTATTACTACCGTGGCAAGACGGTGCGGCGTGGTTTTGGGATACGCTTGTTGATGCG
>JANODM010000120.1:0-4520 GCA_031412695.1 Alphaproteobacteria bacterium | reverse complement strand
TTCCCGCATGAATTCCGTGTCGACGGTAATAAACGCTTCATTCCCAAGGCGTTGGCAAAACGCAGCCAGGTCGGCGGAAGTGGTAATCGGTGTCAGAATCTCTTGAGTCATACGCGTTCTTTCGGCACAATGCGGGCCAAGCATAATATATTTAGGAAAAAAAGTCATGCATACATATCGCACGCATAATTGTGGCGCATTGCGCGCCGCCGATGTCGGTCAAACCGTTCGCCTTTCGGGCTGGATCAGCCGTAAACGCGACCACGGCAATTTGGTTTTCGTCGATTTGCGTGATCATTATGGTATTACCCAGTTAGTGATCGACACGGATAATCAGTTTTTTGCCGATCTGGAAAAACTGCGTGTTGAATCCGTCATTACGATAACGGGCAGTGTTGTGGCGCGTACGACGGAAACAGCGAATGACAAATTACCGACGGGCGGAATCGAAATCAAAGTCGATACGGTTGTCGCTCAATCCAGCGCGGATGTATTGCCGTTCCAAGTCGGCGTCATGGATGATGCGGGCGAGGATCTGCGCTTGCGTTACCGCTATTTGGATTTGCGCCGCGAGAACATGCAGAATAAAGTGATTTTGCGTTCCAAAGTGATTGCGTATTTGCGCAAGAAAATGTGGGAGCAGGGCTTCAACGAATTTCAAACCCCGCTATTGACTGCCAGTTCCCCTGAAGGCGCACGCGATTATTTGGTGCCGTCGCGTTTGCATCCCGGTAAATTTTACGCGTTGCCGCAAGCCCCACAGCAATTCAAACAATTGCTGATGGTCAGCGGCTTTGACAAATATTTTCAAATTGCGCCGTGCTTCCGCGATGAAGATGGCCGTGCCGATCGTTTGGCTGAGTTCTATCAAATCGACGTGGAAATGTCGTTCGTAAACCAGGAAGACATTTTCGCTACGATGGAACCCGTCATCGGCGGCATGTTCGAAGAATTCTCGGACTTCACCGGTACGAAATACGCGGTCACGCCTGGCCCATGGCCGCGCATTAATTACGCTGATGCGATGCTGAAATACGGTTCCGATAAACCTGATCTGCGCAACCCGTTGGTCATCGTCGATGTGACGGATGTCTTCAAACGCGAAGACGTAACTTTTAATGCATTCAAAAATGTAATTGCCAAAGGCGGCGTCGTGCGTGCAATCCGCGCACCGAACGTTGCTGACAAAGCACGGAGTTTCTTTGACAAGCTCAATGATTGGGCAAAAGAAGAGGGCGCTCCGGGATTGGGATATATCTTGTTTGACGCAACCGAAGCCAAAGGCCCGATTGCGAAATTCCTTCCTGCCGAAGCCTTGAATGAATTGAAAAAAGCCGCCGCACTTGAAACAGGCGATGCCGTGTTCTTTGTCTGTGACAAGGAATCCGCTGCTGCTAAAATGGCAGGCAGAGCACGCAATAAAATCTGCGACGAAATGGGCAACATCAAAGAAGAGAACGTCTTTAAATTGCTGTGGGTCGTCAATTTCCCGATGTACGAAGAAGACGAAAAAACAGGCAAGATCGATTTCGGACACAATCCGTTTACGATGCCGAAAGGCGGTCTGGAATCGTTGCAAACGCAAAAACCGCTTGAAGTTATCGCCGAACAATATGACGCGGTGTGCAACGGTTACGAGTTGTGTTCAGGCGGTATCCGCAACCATCGCGCCGACATCATGGAAAAAGCGTTTGAACTTGCGGGCTATACGCGCCAGGATTTGGAAACGAAATTCAGCGGCATGTTGAACGCCTTCCGTTTTGGTCCACCGCCGCATGGCGGCTGTGCGTTCGGGATTGATCGTATGATCATGTTGTTGGCGGATGAACCGAACTTGCGCGAAGTCTATGCGTTTGTCATGAACGGAGCCTATGAAGACCCGATGATGAATGCCCCGACCCAAGCATCCGAAAAGCAATTGCAAGATTTGCATTTGCAAGTCCGCATGCCTGTCGGCGCACAGAAAAAAACGGCTTAATTCTATCAATGCACAATAGCCGCGTTGACAACCTTATGATTGAGGCTTAGAACGCCGTTGTCTCCATTTTCAGCTCCACCTCTAAAAAGCAAACAACTTCTTTTTAAAAAGGTGTGTCCATGGACCGTTCCGATATCCGAGCTAAAGCTTTCGCCCTTATTCAACGCGGCAATACGATTTTAATGCATCCGATATTTGAAGGTGAAAAATTGATCGGATATCGCATACCCGGCGGTCATATCGAATTCGGTGAAAAATCATATGACGCCGTCATTCGTGAAATCAAAGAAGAATTAAACACCGATATCACAGATGTCACTTTGAATTCTATCGAAGAAAATATTTTTGTGTACGAAGGTAAACCCGGCCACGAAATTACGTTTATTTATGACGCCATATTTGCAGATCGTTCGTTTTATGAAATGGAAATCGTGAAGGGCTTTGAAATGACAAACGGCCAGCATTTCCAGCTGTTTTGGATTGATCCTCAAAACCCTCCGGAAGGCACGCGTATTTTTCCGGAAGGAGTAACTAAACGTATCAAAAAAGATAGTATTTAATTAAGCCTCTGTAATATAATTATTATTTTATGTTGCTTTAATATAGCCAATAAAATAAAATGGTTGTTATGTCTAATTTAACTGAGGCATTATTAGATTTCAAAGATAGGCGGGGATCCAATGGGATTTCCGCTATTGAAGTGTTAAACCAAATTGCAAATCCAGCTTATGGACCTATTACGACAATCTTGAACTATTCAGTAGTCAGCGACAAAATGAAATTTGTTGAAGAGGGAGCAGAACCTTTTTTTAAAGCAATTGAAAAGCCTTTTACAAAAGCGGAAGCTTACGACAACGGGGGTGAATCGTTAGTCTTTGATTGCTTTAATGACTATGTTTTGAAAGTAAGTCCTAATCAAGCCCGTTACGTTCATTGCGACAATGAAAATATTCTCAAGCCAGTACGCGAAGATTACTCTACCCAATTAAAAATTGGCTATGGAATTTTTCCAAAAGTTGAAGTAGCGCGTCCGACTGTGTTGGCACGTATGAAACTAATGGGTAAAATGTTGTGTCAGGGATTAATGATTACCGATCCCTCATCATCTAATTTTGGTTATATTCAAAAACCAGACAAAAAAGATAAATCTCTTGTCGTTATTGATAGCGGTGCCATCGAACCCGTAGGATTAAGTTCACTCTATTATGCTGCCAAATTAATGGTAAAGCCATTATATCAGACTGTAGTGCCGATAGAGGCCCAACAAACATTCCGAAACCTCAAGCGAACTGTAAAACACGCTTTGCATCAATCTTAAAATAAAAAACCCCGCACATGGCGGGGTTTTTTATGGCGGTTATTTATCGGAAATCCAGGCTGGCGGATCGCTGGCCGGGAATGAATCGTCGGATGCCGTGTCGATTTTTTCCGAACGATCTTTGCGTTCGTTAAAACCTTGCCAAAACGAATTCCAAACTTTTGTAATGCTCATGGTGGTTCTCCCTGTGAGGTTGGAGATTGAACGCGAGGGCATAAAAAACCAATTCGTTATGTTGTAACTACGCTGACTACCTCTCCTTGTGGGAGAGAGATGGGGTGAGGGGTTATGACGTATAAAAATATGCGTAACCCTTGCGCAAGCGAGGGTCTTGTCATGCAGTCTCAAGATCCCCGCTTACGCAGGGATTACGAGAATAAAGTTATCTAACAAAAAACCCCGCCTTCAGAAGCGGGGTTTTCAAAAGAGATATCAACCGAACCCTTAGCGCGATGCCGTTTGCGTGGTCTTGGCATTGGTCATCGCTTGGCGGAATTCCGCTTTGCGCTGAGTCATGCCCAGTTTGAATTTCTGCATGTCTTTTCCGGCCAATTGGCTGGAGGTCGGGACTTTGACGCCAACAGGGTTAACCTGGACGCCGCCCATCATGATTTCATAGTGCAAATGCGGACCCGTAGCACGGCCAGTGGCACCGACATACCCGATGATCTGACCTTGTTTGACGCGAACGCCTGGACGCATGCCGCCGGCAAAGCGGCTCATGTGACCATACGCAGTTTGCAGCTTGGCGTTGTGGGTCAGCTTGATGTAGTTACCATACCCATTCACCCAACCTGCTTTGGCGACGACACCGTCACCTGCAGCGAAAATAGGCGTGCCTTTGGCTGCGCCGAAATCGATACCTTTGTGCATTTTGGAATAGCCCAAGATCGGATGGCGGCGGAAACCGAAGCCCGATGTTACGCGCGCACCGTCAACAGGCGTACGGATCAAGCCGCGGCGGTTGCTGGTGCCGTCCGGTTTGTAATAGTCGACGCGTCCGTCAGCCGATTCATAACGGTACAGCGGATATTCTTTGTCGTTCAAAACCAAACGCGCATAAGTCATGTCGCCTGTAGCATAGATCTGACCTTTTTTGTCGGCGCGACCGTAATACATGACTTCGAAATGATCGCCTTCATGGATGTCGCGTTGAAAGTCGACACTTTGAGAATAGACCTGGATCATTTGCGAGACGACACGGTGCGGAACGCCTGCGCGTGC
>JANODM010000119.1:0-1502 GCA_031412695.1 Alphaproteobacteria bacterium | reverse complement strand
ATTTTTTGTGCAGTTAGGCAAAATACTTCCGCCGACCGCATTGTGCAAGTTCTGAGTTACACGCTGCAAAGCTTTCCCAGTTTTGTGTTAGCCATCCTATTTTTGATGCTGGCTCAGAACACCTCATGGTTTCCAGTGGGCGGCATCACAAGTATTGACTACGCAGATTTATCCTTCCTTGGCAAATTATTGGATATTGGGCATCATTTAATTTTGCCAACTTTAACCCTAACTATCGTTGGTTTTGCAGGGTTACAACGCCTAATGCGAGGTAATTTACTTGATGTATTACGCCAAGATTATATTAAAACTGCACGGGCTAAAGGACTACCAGAAAATAAGGTGATCTATGTCCATGCTTTACGCAATGCCATTAACCCTTTAATAACTTTATTAGGTTTTGAATTTGCCAGTTTATTAAGCGGCGCTTTTATCGCCGAGTATTTCTTTAACTGGCCGGGATTAGGTAAGTTACTTCTAGAAGCCACGCGACAGAAAGACGTTAACTTAGTCATGGCAGGTTTAATGCTTGGTACGGTCATGCTAGTAATTGGCAATCTTTTAGCAGATTTACTATTAAAAGCTGTAGATCCGCGCATTCGCCTCGAAGAGTTCGATTAAGTCGGTGTTTGGATTATCAAAGCTTCTTTAGCTCTTTTTTGAAGATCGGAGCACACTTGACCATAATCTTATGACCGATCCTTTAGCCGAAAAAATTGGTATTAACGTGCAGGGTGGAACTGTGAACGTCCAGAACATCAACCTCGGCATTGCAGAGCGGCTGGATCAGTTGGGCGATCGCGTGCGGGTTTTGGTAGTAGCGGCTAATCCGTTGGGAACCTCTCCTCTGAAACTAGACCATGAGGTAAAAACGATTCAAGAGGCGCTACGGCGATCACGAAAACGGGATAATTTTACAGTTGAATATCGTCTTGCTGCTACACCATCAGAGCTACGCCGCGCTTTATTAAACTTGGAGCCACACGTTTTGCATTTTTGCGGTCATGGAGCGGGACAAAAGGGGCTGTTATTTGTCAGCGATGAGTCGGGGAGTTCGCTGTATCGGTCAGAAGATGGAGCAGTTCGCTCCCGTGCCAGCAATACGGATGAGATTAGATTTGTACCTGCTCAACCCCTTGCCAATTTGCTGCGACTTTGTGATGAACATCTAGAATGTGTGGTGTTGAATGCCTGCTATTCCGACGTGCAGGGCGATGCGATCTCTAACTGTATTCCCATAACAATTGGAATGCGTGATGAGGTTGAGGATAATGTAGCGATTAAGTTTTCGCAGGGATTTTACGATGCGATCGGGGCGGGTAAAACTTACGAAAAGGCGTTTGAATGGGGGAAAGTAGCGATCGAGTTTGATCTGGCTAACGATGAAGCTGCAAAGATCCTCATTTTAAGAAAAAAAGGACAAACTGTTTCTCAGCCTATTTCTGCTCCACCTCCGCCACAGTCTTTATCGGCTAGTGAATACTTTGAGCGCGCTTTTGAAA
>JANODM010000118.1:0-6669 GCA_031412695.1 Alphaproteobacteria bacterium | reverse complement strand
CTCCGTTATGCGTTCGGCCAGACGCAATTTTGCGGAACGCGCACGCGGGTTGCGCTTGGCTTCTTCGTCACTTGGCGTTATCGCTTTGGTTTTAATCAAACGAAATGTCGTCATTTCCTTGATTCCCACCATCAAAGGGCGATGTCGCGAGCCTTGCGAAACGCGGCCCGAACGCAAGCGTAGGAAGTTTTTGACAATACGGTCTTCCAGGGAATGAAAAGTCACAACCGCCAGGCGGCCTTTTGGATTTAGTAATTTTTCGGCGGCAATTAGGCCTTTTTCCAATTCGCCCAATTCATCGTTTACGGCGATGCGCAACGCCTGAAATGTTTTCGTAGCTGGATGGGTTTCATCACGACGTGGCAAGACGGAGGCAATCAGATCTGCCAATTCGCCTGTACGGGTAAAATTCTGTTCGGTACGTTTTGTGACGATAGCCTTGGCAATTTTACGCGAAGCTTTTTCCTCGCCATAGTTGTAAATGATATTCGCCAAATCGTCTTCGGCCGTTTGATTGACGATATCCGCAGCCGTTTCGCCCTCATCGCCCATACGCATATCAAGCGGACCGTCTTGACGGAATGAAAAGCCGCGCTCGGCCTGATCGACTTGGGGGGATGACACGCCGATATCAAACGTGATGCCATCGACTTTATCGATATTAATTTCGGCCAGCAATTCACGCATTTGGCTGAAATTACCTTTCAGCATCTGAAAACGTTTCGGATAGTTTTTTTCGAATTCTTTGCCAACTTTGACGGCTGACGGATCGCGGTCAATACCGATGACGCGGCAATCAGCAGTATTCAACATTAATTCCGAATATCCTCCTCGTCCGAAAGTGGCATCGACATAAATTTCGTTTTTTTGAGGTGCGATGCCTTTTAAAACTTCCTGCGCCAAAACGGGGATATGCTCCGGATATTTGTGCTGGAGGTTTGAACCGGTCATGTCGCGGTGCCTTGCATTTTTTTCAAGGATTCTTGGTGCCGTTTAGCATACGCTTTGGGTTCCCAGATTTGAAATTTCGTTCCTAAGCCCACAAATACGGCGTTTTCGGTGATTCCCGCATGAGCCAATAATTCTTTGGTCAAACCAACGCGACCCGTTTCATCAAACGACAACGGAACGGCATCCCCGAAGAACGCCATGGACTCTAAATCGCTGTCAGATGCCGAAAATAAATCAAACCGATCAAAGCGTTCGCTCAAAGATTGCATCATGCCCATGGCAAAGCCTTCAAGGGCCGGAACACGGCGGGATGGTATTAAAACGACTCCTTGAAATGCATCCTGTACCAACGCGCTGCGAAATACGGCGGGAATCGAAACCCGGCCTTTCGCATCGACTTTGTTGGTATGGGTAGACAGAAATAGGGCCATTGGCGCGCGACTCTGCTGAGCAAGAGGATAATCGTTAATAATGGAATAACATGGGATTTCATGGGACGTCAAGCACTGGTTAGGGATAAGACTGAATTCTATTAAAACAGCCTCTAACCCTGTCTTGCGCCGCCACGATATTCCTATTTAGGATTATTTTCTGTGGATAAGTTTGAGAATCTTGCCTTAGACTCGGTGATACGGATGTCCGGCCAGAATTGTCCCTGCCCGATACAATTGTTCGACCAACATGAGTCGCACCATCATGTGCGGCCATGTCAATTTTCCGAAACCAACTGACCACGCAGCTGTTTTGCGCAGCGAGTCATCCAAACCGTCCGCGCCGCCGATCACGAACGTCACATGCGAGGAATGGTGGATGAAAAAATTTTCAATTTTTTTCGCAAAAGAAATGCTGTCGAGTGCATCGCCCCGTTCATCCAAAACGATTAGGAGTGTTTTAGGATGAATTGCTGCTCGGATCAGATCGGCTTCTTTGGCTTTGCGTTCACTGTCGGCGACATTCGGTGCGGGAATTTCCGTGATCGAAAAATCCCATGTTAGACGTTTACGATAATCGTCGATCAAGGCTTGCAGATGAGAATCTTTGTTTTTACCGACGGCAATCAGGTGAATGGACGTGGTCACAGGATTTCGGATTTTTTGCTCATCATGCGCTTATGTTCGGTCGACGGGGCTGATGCCGACCACATTTTTTCAAGCGAATAGAACGTGCGCACTTCGGGGCGGAACAAATGCACGACGACGTCGCCCAGATCGACCAACACCCAATCGGCCTCGCCCAAGCCTTCGATACGGCGTTTGCTGGTCGGAAATTTTTTCGAGACTTCGTCCGCGATACGTTGCGCCAAGGCAGCTACCTGACGTGCTGAGCCGCCCGACGCGATGACCATGTAGTCCGCGATAGTCGACTTGCCACGCAAATCGATATCGACGATATCAATCGCTTTGTTTTGATCCAACGTATCAAGCACAAGGGCTTTCAACGCTTCCGGTTGTTCAATTGTTTCCATTATTGATGCCAAACTAAAAAAAATAAAATGCTTAGTGCAAGGTTTTGGTAATCTCATCCAAAGAAGTCGTAATCGACGTCTTTGAATCGTCTTGTTGTCCGATATCGGCTTGAACGCGCTTGAGAGCGGCGGTGATGATCGCGTTTTTGACGGATTCAATCGTTTCCATCTCCAAACGTGCCAGACGCGATGTCGCGTTTGCTTCTTGGCGCGCAATGGTTTCGGTCAATTCCTCTTCCATTTTTTCACGCATTTGTTCGGCGCGGCGTTTGGCGTTTTCTAAAACTTCCTGCGCTTCTTTCAACGCGTTTGCGCTTTTTTCTTTGTATTCTTCCAAAACGTTTTGGGCTTCGTCGCGCAACGCGTCGGCTTCGGCTAAACGCATGCGAATGCTTTCGGCACGCGCATCCAACCCTGACAAAATCGGCTGGTACGCTTTCCATCCGACAAAGGCAAAACACAAGACTGTCGATAATGCCACCCAAAAGCGCGAGTCAGCCACAAGGGAGTTGATGACATCCATCACGCACGTCCTTTGGCAAGTTCTTGCATCACTGATTTTGCCAATCGTTCAGAAATCATCGCCGAGTCATCCATCAGCGTGTTTTGTTGAGCGCGCAGGTGGTTTTCCGAGTCTTTGATTTTGACGGCAATTCGGTCGTTCGCGTCGGCCAAACCTTTGGTTTGTTTGTCGCGCATGTCGCGGATGGTTTTTTCCATCAAGGTTTTCGATTTTTCATCCGAATCCCGCAACGCTTTGCTGTAGGCGATCTTCAAGTCTTCGGCTTGTTGTTTCAGCTTGTACGCCAATTCAAGATCCGAGCGCACTTGACCGTCGCGTCTTTCAATGACCGCCGACACACCCGGAAGTGCGACGCGTGCCAACACCACATACAAAAAGACGCCTGTAACCGCGAGCCAGAATAACTGGCTGGCGTAATAGGTTGCGTCCAATTGCGGCATCGACCCGCCCTCTTCCTCGTGTGCATCTTCGTGCGCTTCACCTTGATGAACGTCCGTTTGCGCGTGTACGGCATCGTCTTGCGCACGCACAAAGGCAGGCGTCAAGAATAGACACGTGACAAAAACGGCAATTAGGATTCGGGTCAAGCGCATCGTTTTTATTTGACGACGAAGATCAAGATCAAAGATACGACGAGTGCGAAAATCGCGATCGATTCCGTCATCGCGGCGCCGATCAAACCGATTTGGAAAACATCTTTTTTCGCGCCGGGATTACGGCCGACCGCTTCGATAAAAGCGGAGAAGATTTTACCCAAACCCAAACCCACGCCGAAAAGCGGCAACAGGGCAAGAGCGGCAGCGAGTAGTTTTGCAGTATTGACTTCCATGGTAGTTTTCCTTTCGAGATTAATAGTAACATTCATCCTTGCGGATTATTTAGTGATGCAATTCGACTGAGTCTTTCAAATAAACGCAGGTCAAAATCGTAAAAATATATGCTTGCAGCACGGCTACAAGCAGTTCCAGCGCGACGATCATCGAATTCATGATCATCGGGCCCAAGCCCATAATGATGCCCATTTGCACGCTGAACAAAGCAAACACTTTGAGAACCGTGTGACCGGCCGTCATATTAGCGCATAGACGAACAGCCAATGTAATGGGGCGAGACAAAAATGAAATAATTTCAATCGGAATCAAAATCAGATAGATAAACTTTGGCAAACCCGATGGCGCAAATAAGCTGAGAAAATGCCAACCGTGATTAACAAAGCCCATGACGGTAACGATCAAAAATACGCCTACGCCCAAAGCCGCTGTTACGATGATGTGGCTGGTGATCGTAAAGCTGTACGGCAACATGCCTAACAAATTGCCTAGCAACACGATCATAAATAACGTAAACACTAGCGGCAAATAACGCATACCACTGGGCCCGATAACATCACGGACCAGACCTTGGATGAATTCATAAAATAATTCGGGAATATTTTGCCAACGACCCGGAATGATAGCGGCGCGGCGCATTGGGATAATCATCAACGCAGCCGAGATTAAGACCGTCAGAATCATCAACAATGCCGAATTGGTAAATGCCAAATTCAGCCCCGCAACCTTAAAGGGCACGAGAGGTATAATTTCGAATTGATGTAATGGGTTAGTCGCCATGTGTTTACTTTGTCAAATCCGTATCAATCTGTCGATTGCTGTATAGGGCTTTTGACGCGTTCCGTCAAGACGTTTCGCTTGTTAACGCCAATACTCTCTTGGATTTGGTTTATATCTCGATAGACGTTCAACATCCCCGCCGCAAAGCCAAGAAGGCTGAAAACCAACAGGCACCAAGGTGATGTATCAAAGTATTTATCCAAACCTAAGCCGATCAATAGGCCTACAATCGTCCCCGACAGAAACTCTAGGCCCAAGCGCATGCCTTGAGCCAAGCCGTTTGACGCCGCGCCGAAGTCGCTTTCGGTCTCATTGACCTTGATCGGTTCATCCCCGGTCAAATCCAGGTTATTACGCTTCAAAGCGTCATTGAGGCGTTGTTTGAAATTTTGATCGTCGTCCGTTTGATTGTCATCCGACATCGCATCCTCATTCGGTCATTTTATTCAGCCGCAAGAGCCAGATGTTGTTGCTGCTGTTTTTCAAGATCGACCGAAACTAATTTCGAAACACCTTTTTCGACCATGGTCACACCGTATAGACGGTGCATATAGGCCATCGTAATCGGGTTGTGCGTAATCATCAAAAAGCGTGTCGCCAAATGCGTCTTGGTAAAATCATCCAGCAAATTGCAGATACGCTCGACATTCGCATCATCCAAGGCTGCATCAATCTCGTCCAAAATGCAAATTGGCGCTGGATGCGTCAGGAACATCGAGAAGATCAAGGCGATTGCTGTCAAACTTTGTTCGCCACCCGATAACAGAGTTAATGTTTGCAGGCGTTTTCCAGGCGGTTGCGCAAAAATCTCCAAGCCCGCTTCCAGTGGGTCTTCGGCGTCGATCAATTGCAAATAGGCTTCGCCACCGTTGAAAAGACGCGTAAACACTTCTTTGAAACGCGTATTCACTTCATCGAACGCTGCCAGCATTTTCTTGCGCGCATCGCGGTTCAATGTCGCGATACCGTGACGCAATTTTTCAATCGCCTGCAGAATATCGTCTTTTTCCTTGGCCAAGGTTTCGATCTCGATGCCCAAATTCTGGGACTCTTCTTCGGCGCGCAAATTGACAGCACCGATACGGTCTCGTTCGGCACGGGCGCGTTCTTGTTTTCCGCGGATCGTTTGCAGATTTTGCTCGAGGTCTTCTTCGGTGAACTCGAATTGTGCTGCAACGTCATCCGGTGCGCAGCCCAAATTCTGTTCGCAGCGTTCCATCAATTGCTCACGCAACATCTGGCTGTTTTGGAACTGGGTTTCGGCGCGCACAAGCGTTTCACGTGCGCCCATCAGGGCTTCTTGTTCTTCTTGGTTTTTCTTGTCAACGTTTTGACGCTCGGCGTTCACTTCGGAACGGCGCGCATTCAGATCATATACTTCTTTTTCGAATTGTTTGATTGCCGCATCAGCCATGGCCATCTGACCTTGAACGTGATCGGGCGATTTCAATTGCGCCATCGACTCGTTCACTTTGGCCAAGCGTTCGCCGATGCTACCAAGGCGTTGCGCGGCGTTTTGTTCGCGTCCCGTCCATTCTTGAATTTCGCGAACCACTGTACCTAAACGTTGCTGCCACTGCGTTTGCTGCGCATTCATGGTCAGGAACGATTGATCGGCTTCACGATAGGTTTGTTCGGCTTGTGTAGTCGTTTGACGTACGGCTTCCAATGCGACTTGGGTTTCGGCTTCAGGCGGCAAATTTTCGATTTGTGCAGTGATCTGGGCATCATGCTGTTCGGCTTGACGCAGACGTTGCGTCAAATCGATTTGCTTGTCCTGTAAACTTTGCTGACGTGCTTGGACTTCAGATTGTTTTTGCTGTGCCGATGACAAAAGCTGACGGGCTTCGGACATATCGCGCTGAAGCTGATGCATGTAATGACGGCTTTCCATGGTCTGATCGCGCATGGAATCTTGATTGGCTTGGCATTCTTTGTAATAAGCATCAGCTGTATCGACATCCGCTTGGGCGGTTTCGCGCTCAGTACGTAATTCGGCAAGACGATTGCGTTGTTCTAATAATTGTTTCGTTTCGCGGTCCTGCGCCGAAGCCTGGGCCTGAGGTGTGACAGTATATCCGTCCCAACGCCATCCGAAACCATCTTTACTGACCAACATC
>JANODM010000117.1:0-2815 GCA_031412695.1 Alphaproteobacteria bacterium | reverse complement strand
CGACAAACGAACGCGACCTGTTTTCAGGATCGTTTTGCGAACGCGTGAGCGGACACTGTGTTTGCGACGTTGTTTACTTGTTGTTGTACCTGGGGCCGACATGACCTTCTCCTACCTAAATCTTATTTCTTCTTGCCTTCCTTCATCGGGACGTATTCGCCTTTATAGCGGATACCTTTCCCTTTGTAGGGTTCTGGTTGACGATATGAACGGATGTTCGCGGCGACTTGACCGACTTGTTGTTTATCGGCACCCGTGACGACGATTTCCGTCGGTGTCGGGGTTGCAATCGTGATGTTTGCCGGAATGTCAAAACGGATATCATGGCTGTAGCCCAGGTTCATCACCAAGACTTTGCCTTGAACGGCGGCTTTATAACCGACGCCACGCAATTCCATTTCTTTTTTGAAACCTTCGGATACGCCTTTAACCATCGAGGCCAACAACGCGCGCGTGGTTGCCCACTGAGCGACCGTAAAACGGTCTTCTTTGGTTTTCGGCGTGACAGCGATTTCGCCGTCTTTTTGTTCGATCAATACGTCATCGCGCACGGTGAGTTTCAACTCGCCGAGTTTACCTTTGACGCTGACGTCCTGGCCACTGATTGTTGCCGTTACGCCGCTTGTGATCTTGACAGGATGCTTACCTACGCGAGACATCGTGATATTCCTTTCTTACATTCCTTAGAAGATGTGGCACAAAACTTCGCCGCCGACATTCGCGGTGCGAGCTTCTTGGTCCGACATCACGCCTTTTGGCGTTGACAAAATAGCCATACCCAAGCCGTTATAGATCGGTTTCAAATCGCCGATCTTCGTGTACACACGACGGCCGGGACGTGAAACGCGGTCGATTTTCTTGATGACCGGCTCTTCTTCATAATATTTCAGTTCGACTGTTACCAGTTCTTGACCATTCGTTTGTTTTTCCAAAGAAAAATCACGAATATATCCTTGACGCTTCAACACTTCCAATACGTGGTTGCGCAAACCCGAAGTCGGTGATTTCACCACTTTCAGTTTTGCAGCTTGCCCGTTACGGATACGTGTCAGCAAGTCGCCGAGTGGATCAGTAAATGCCATGTTTTTCGCTCCTCTCGTCTTACCAGCTAGATTTCACAACGCCGGGAATTTTTCCTTCATTCGCAAGTTTGCGGAAAAGAACCCGATTCATACCAAATTTACGCATAAAGCCGCGCGGGCGACCGTCATAGTGGCAACGGTTGCGGATGCGGGTAGCTGAACTGTAACGCGGCATCGAGTTGAATTTTTCTTGCAACGCGATGATTTGTTCAAAGTCCAATTGACCCGTACGGCCTTTATTCATCTGAGCCTTCAAAGCGGCACGCTTGGCAGCGTATTTTTTGACCAACTTTTTGACTTTGTTATTTTTGTTTACGACGCCGGTTTTTGCCATCGTTTATCTCCCACGGAAAGGAAAGTTGAAGGCCGTCAACAAAGCGCGTGCTTGGTCGTCGGTTTCTGCAGTCGTGCAGACAATGATGTCCATCCCGCGAACCGTGTCGACTTTGTCGTACTCGATTTCAGGGAAAATGATTTGTTCTTTGATGCCCATGGCATAGTTGCCGCGGCCGTCGAAGGAACGGGATGATAAACCGCGGAAGTCGCGCTGGCGCGGCAAAGCGATGTTGATCAAACGATCCAGGAATTCGTACATGCGTTTGCCACGTAATGTGACTTTGCAACCGATTGCCATGTTCTCGCGCAATTTGAATTGAGCGATGGATTTCGTCGCAATCGTCGCAACGGCTTTTTGACCGGCGATCAACGTCATGTCTGTGATCGCGTTATCAATCGCTTTGCGGTCGGCAACGGCTTTACGGCCAGGGCTCATGTTCAGGACGATTTTGTCCAGACGTGGCACGGCGAACGTGTTGTCCAGACCCAAAGACTTTTTCAGTTCCGGGTGGATCTTCTCGTTGTATTCCTGTTGCAGGCGCGCCATCGACGCTTGTTTGTTTGTTTTAGTCATTGTCCCTACTCCTTATCCGATCTTTTCACCGGATTTTTTAGCGATACGCGTTTTTTCGCCTTTCGCATCTACTTTGTACCCGACACGTGTCGGCTTGCCCGATTTCGGATCGATCAGAGCAACGTTCGATGCATGAATCGAATGTTCCTTGGTCACGATACCGCCTTCGGCTGTGGCTGTTTGACGTTGGTTTTTCTTCACAACGTTGATACCTTTGACGACAACGCGGTTTTCTTTCGGGATTACCGTCAGAATTTCGCCGGTTTTGCCTTTGTCTTTGCCTGTCAGCACGACGACTTGGTCGCCTTTTTTAATTTTCAATTTCGCGGTCGTCATTATAGCACCTCAGGAGCGAGCGAAATAATCTTCATGAAATCCAAGTTACGCAGCTCACGCGTTACTGGTCCAAAAATACGTGTGCCGATCGGCTGTTTTTCTTTGTTGATCAACACGCAAGCGTTCGTATCGAAACGAATGACCGAACCGTCTTGACGGATAATGCCCTTTTTCGTGCGCACGATGACGGCGCGGAATTTATTACCTTTTTGCACTTTACCGCGCGGGATCGCGTCTTTGACCGATACGACGATGATATCGCCGATATTGCCGGTACGACGCTTGGAGCCCCCAAGCACTTTGATGCACATGACTTCTTTGGCGCCGCTGTTGTCGGCGACTTCGAGTCGTGAATTATCCTGAATCATGGCCTAAACCTTTCCTTCAATCCTGATGCGACAAACCGATTAGGCTTGCGCTGCTTTCTCTTTCGTTTCAATTACCGTCCAGGTCTTGCGAGCTGAGATCGGGCGGCATTCTTCGATGA
>JANODM010000116.1:0-3810 GCA_031412695.1 Alphaproteobacteria bacterium | reverse complement strand
TACGGCAGGTTCGATCGTGCAGCAAATTTTCGCAGGGGGGTCGTTAATGGCGCAGGTCCGTCTAAGCGAGGCGCGCAAACGTGAATTGGTTGAACTCTATCGCGCGACAATTTTAGATGCGTTCAAAGAAACGCAAGATGCGTTGAACGCGGTCAACACCAGCGAACAGCTTGAAAAATCGTTAACTGAAGCCTTGACGGAATCACGCAACGCATATGATATCGCTAAAGAACGCTATGCGAATGGTGCAACGGATTTTTTGATCTTATTGGATACGCAACGTAACTTGCTGCAATCTCAAGACGCGCATGTTCAAGCGCGTTTGGATCGTCTCACTTCGGCATTGGCGTTATTCCGAGCTATGGGCGGCGGTTGGAAATCTTAAAACATTGTTCTTGCGTTTCGTGATTTTGTAAGCGGTTTTCTCATATAGTTTCTTGAGCTTGGACTTTTCTTTTGCCGTTCTAGTCATGTTTCGAAGCCGTGCGGCGACCCGAGCCGGATTTTTTTCCGCCACCGCTTTCTTTATTGACAGTCGACCATGCACGGCGCTGTGCTTCTTTTTCCGAGAGACCTGTTTGCTCATAATTTTCCTCGATATGTTCTGCTTGTCGCTTTTGTTTGTCGGTGTAGGAATCTTTATCTCCGCGCGGCATGTAGTTCTCCTTCATCTCTAATGGCGTATGTGAATGGCGATCGGTTGTTGACGGGGTAGGGTTTAAATGTCTCTTAGATCGCGTAATGATTCTATATGCCGTACGGCCTAACTACGTATATTTTAGAAAAGCTTAGCTGCTTGTTTTACTATGGGTGGTGGTTAATTTGGTTAAACCAACTAGGTTTAGTGGTTGCTTGCGACAACCGAATCCGCCCATGATGTCCGACCTTTGCGCCGCCTTGGCGTCTTCCCTTACCGTCTGGATTCGCCCCTATGCTCGCTCCCTACGTCAACATCGCGGACGTCGTAAAAGCCTGGCGCTTGATTCAGATACGGTTGCGATCACAGTTCGGCGAAGAGACCTATCGCCAATGGTTGAGCGAGCTTTATCCGTCCGCAATCGAAGAAGACGCCATCGTTTTTTCGGCACCGCATAATTTAACAGCGCAATGGATGGTCTTAGAAAAAGCCGATCAGGTTATCGTCGGTTTTTTGCGTGAACAATGGCCCGGCTTACGTCGCATTACGTGTCGCGTTGAAAAAAATCCCGAAAGCCACAGCCCCTCTTTTTTCTCGGCTGTTGCACCGATCGGCTTAGATACGTTAATTGCTGCCAGTCGCGACACGCACAACGTTCTAGAAGGTACGGCGTTGGATCCGCGTTTCACCTTTGATAATTTCGTCGTCGGCAAACCAAACGAATTGGCCTATGCGGCAGCCAGAAAAGTCGCGGAATCCGATACGGTCGCGTTCAATCCGTTGTTTTTATATGGCGGCGTCGGTTTGGGAAAAACCCATTTGATGCATGCAATCGCTTGGGCCATCAAAGCGCGCAATCCCGATCGCAACGTATTGTATTTATCGGCCGAAAAATTCATGTACCGCTTTATCCGCGCGTTGCGCTTTAAAGACATGATGTCGTTCAAAGAACAATTCCGCTCAGTCGACGTGTTAATGATCGATGATGTGCAGTTCATTGCTGGTAAAGAATCGACGCAAGAAGAGTTTTTTCATACGTTCAACGCATTGATCGATCAACACAAGCAAATCATTCTGTCAGCAGATAAATCACCCACCGATCTCAGCGGGATCGAAGACCGTCTGAAATCCCGCCTGTCCTGGGGCCTTTGCGCCGATATCCACCCCAGTACGTATGAATTGCGTTTGGGGATTTTGCAGGCCCGAGCCGAAAAAACCGCAACGCCCGTGCCTAAAAACGTCCTCGAATTTCTGGCGCATAAAATCGCCAGCAATATTCGCGAATTGGAAGGGGCGTTCAATCGCATCGTGGCCCATGCTGAATTGATCGGCGGACCGATCACATTGGAAAGCACACAAGACGTACTGGTCGATTTGTTGCGCGCCTATGACCGCAAAGTCACTATCGACGATATCCAAAAGAAAGTCTGCGAACATTTCGGTCTTAAATTAGTTGATTTGAACGGTGAGCGCCGTTCGCGTCATCTGGCGCGTCCGCGTCAATTGGCCATGTATCTGTGCAAACAGCTGACGACGAAATCCTTGCCGGATATCGGACGAGCATTTGGCGGGCGCGACCATACCACCGTGTTGCATGCCGTACGCAAAGTCGAAGAATTGATGCGTGACGATACGGTCTTTGCGGGTGACGCTGACATGCTGCGCCTGGCTCTGAAAATGGGCAGTTTCGCCTGATATTTTGGCGTTATTCAGCCTGCGGATTGAAAACTATCGCTTTTCTATAAGACCGTTTAAACTCGCCTGTTGAAGGTGTCTTTTCCCTTGCGCTTTGCGGCGTTTTCGCTAGATTAAGATGAAATTAACAAATTATTAACCAGTTTGGTTGGGCTATGAAATTCTCGGTTGAACGTTCCGCTTTGTTAAAAGCTTTGTCACGTGTCCAAAGCGTCGTTGAAAAACGTACTACAATCCCTATTTTGTCCAATATTTTAATCGGTGCCCAAGACGGTCAACTGGCCTTGTGTGCAACCGATATGGATCTGGAAATCGTCGACGCTGTGCCCGCCACGATCGGTGAAACCGGTTCAACCACGGTGCCTGCCCATACGTTGTACGATATCGTCCGCAAATTGCCCGATGATGCGACATTGAACATCACGCTGAACGAAGGTCAAAACGCCATTACAATTTCCGCAGGACGCTCGACCTATAAATTAGGTTGCCTACCACGCGAAGATTTCCCCGAGATGACAGCAAACAAGGCGGCGAACAGCTTTGCTTTGCCTGCTTCTACCTTGCGCAATCTGATCGACCGCACACGTTTTGCGATGTCGACCGAAGAAACGCGCTATTATTTGAACGGTATTTATCTGCATGCTGCCGAAAGTCCTGAAGGTGCCGTATTGCGCGCCGTTGCAACCGACGGTCACCGTTTGGCCCGTTTCCAAGTACCGCTTCCCGATGGCGCAGCGGGTTTGCCGGGTGTGATTTTGCCACGCAAAGCTGTTTTGGAATTGCGCCGTTTATTGGACGAAGCGGGCGATACGATCCGCCTGGACGTGTCCGAGAAAATGGTCCGTTTTACGTTTGATCATGTGACGCTGACGACCAAAGTGATTGACGGTACATTCCCTGATTACGAACGCGTCATTCCGCAAAATAACGACAAAACGTTGGAAATGGATCCGAAATATTTCAGCTCGGCCGTTGATCGCGTCGCAACCGTTGCAGCCGAGAAAACTCGCGCTGTCAAATTAGCGATCAAAGGTAAAATGCTGACCTTGTCGGCCAATAACGACAACGGATCTGCAACCGAAGAAGTCGAAGTCGCTTTCAATAACGACTCGTCGATCGAAATCGGTTTCAATGCCCGTTATTTATTGGATGTAACTCAGCTATTGGAAGGCACGAATTGCAGCTTTTTGATCAGCGATTCTGCATCCCCCGCCATCGTCCATGATAATCAAGACCCATCAAGTTTATATGTCTTGATGCCGATGCGTATCTAAATGAATCCCGCCTTTCTGTCCGATCAGGCAGCACAGATATGTGCGGGCGGTATCACGCGTTTAGGCCTGCAGGATTTTCGCAACTACTCGTCGCAATCACTCAATGTGCAATCGCGTCAAATCGTTTTGACGGGGCCGAACGGTGTCGGAAAAACCAATATTTTAGAGGCAATATCGTTATTGTCGCCGGGGCGCGGTTTGCGC
>JANODM010000115.1:0-4589 GCA_031412695.1 Alphaproteobacteria bacterium | reverse complement strand
CGGCAACGCCGCCCAACAAAGCATCAAAATCCTGTCGGTCAGTCGTTTTTTCAGGGGTTAAAAGCGGTTGCGCCATAGCATCTTTATACGGGATAAAACACAGCCTACAAAGCAAAAACCTCCGTTAAAACGGAGGCTCCGAATGCTTTAGAGCAAGGATTGTTTAGAAACCTTATTAAAAACCTTGGCGGGTTTTCTTGCGCGGGTTCTTTTTGTTGATCACGTAAACGCGACCGCGGCGGCGCACGACGATACCGTCTTTTTTCAATGTTTTAATGGAGGCACGGACTTTCATCGCTTTTTCCTTATAATTCTAAAGTGGGCGTAAGATACAAGCGCAAGGCTGTCCTGTCAACTATTTTTGCGTATTAACTTAAATTATCCTTGACTTTAAGAAAGGATTCACGAATAATGCGGGTTCATAAGTAGAAAATAATTAACAAAAACAACGGATTAGTTCCATGAAGGCAGTAGTCAAAACCGGTGGCAAGCAATATTGCGTCGCTCAAGGCGATAAAATCACCATCGAACGCATCGAAGGCAAAGCAGGCGATACGATTTCCCTGGAAACCATGATGGTCGGAACAACGATCGGCTCGGGTTCGGTTCAAGCCGAAATCATCGAGCAGAATCGCGGCGACAAAGTCATCATTTTCAAAAAGAAACGCCGCCAGAATTACCGTCGTAAAAACGGTCACCGTCAAGATTTGACGCTGGTCAAAGTTACCTCGATTTCAGCATAAGGAGCCGCAGCAATGGCAAGTAAAAAAGGCGTAGGCAGTACCAAGAACGGACGCGATTCCCATTCCAAACGTTTGGGCGTCAAGCGTTACGGCGGCGAACAAGTTTTGGCTGGCAACATCCTGATCCGTCAACGCGGCACGCAATTTCACCCAGGCGTCAATGTCGGCATGGGCAAAGACCACACCCTCTTCGCTTTAGAAGACGGCAGCGTCGTTTTCAAATTGGGTCGTTTGGGTCGTCAATTCGTCTCGATCGTCGCCAACGACAGCGCCATGATCGCAGCCGAGTAATCTAATTCTGAAATCCCGATTAAAATTGGGATCTCGCAAAGACCCCGGCCCTATGCCGGGGTTTCTTTTTAAAAAGCAGTAATCTAATGAAATTCCTCGACGAAGCAAAAATTTACGCAAAAAGCGGTGACGGCGGCCCCGGTGCCATCAGCTTTCGCCGTGAAAAATACGTCGAATTCGGCGGACCCGATGGCGGCGATGGCGGTCGCGGCGGTCACGTGATTTTACGCCCTGTCAAAGATTCGAATACGCTGATCGATTTCCGCTATACCCAACATTTCCGTGCTGAAAACGGCCGTAACGGATCGGGTGCGATGTGCACGGGCGCGCATGGTAAAGACGTCATCATCAATATTCCGATCGGTACGCAGATTTTCGCCGAAGACAAAGAAACGCTTCTTGCGGATATCACGGATGAAAGCCAAGAGATTATCCTCCTGCATGGCGGCGATGGCGGTAAAGGCAACGCGCATTACAAATCATCGACCAATCAGGCGCCGCGCAAAAATACGCCCGGCTTTCCCGGCCAAGAAGTTGCATTGTGGTTGCGTTTGAAATTAATTGCCGATGCGGGTTTGGTTGGTTTACCAAATGCAGGCAAATCTACATTTCTGGCCGCCTCTTCCGCAGCGAAACCTAAAATCGCCGATTATCCATTCACGACCTTGCATCCGAATCTAGGTGTCGTCGATCTAGGCGAAGCAGCCGCTCGTTTTGTCATTGCCGATATTCCGGGGCTGATCGAAGGCGCACACGAAGGTCACGGACTGGGGACGCGATTCTTGGGGCATGTCGAACGTACTGCGACATTAATTCACCTTATTGACGGCACACAAGAAGACGTCGTCGGCGCCTACAAAACCATTCGTCATGAGTTACAGGAATATGGTGGCGGTCTGGCCGATAAGTCGGAAATTCTGGTGTTGAATAAGATCGATGCCTTAACGCCCGAGCAACAGACCGAAAAACTAAAACTTCTTGAAAAAATCAGTCGCAAAAAGTGTTTTGCTATTTCCGCCGCAAGCCAGCAAGGTGTTCGCGAGCTTCTTTTCGCGGTTCTGCATGAAATTAAACGCAACCGCGCCGAGGAGCAAGAACTGCTTGCCCCAAAGGATACGACCTATCACCCGACAGTCCGCAAAAATTATGAGTCAAAATAATCTTCCCGACTTTCAAGCCGTGTTGTGGGATATGGACGGCACATTGGTTGATTCCGAACCGTTGCATGACTATTCTATTCGCTGGGTTGGCGATCAGCTTGGTTATCCTGTCAGTCAAGATATCGTCGACGAAGCGTTAGGCGTAGGTCATCTGCATTGTTTTACGATCATTCAAAGTTATCTGAATATGCCGATCGAATTTCCGGTATGGATGGCGATGGTCGAAAAAACCTATCTGGAATCTACGGCAAATATTCTGCCCCGCGCCAATACGGTTGAAATCGTCAAATCCCTGCATGCACGCGGCATCAAACAAGCCGTGTTCTCGAACAGTCCGCGCAAAATTGTTGACGCAAACGTAAAAGGTTTTTTGCGTTTCTTCGATAATCCGGATGGTATTTTTTCAACAGTGCTTAGCATTGACGATGTCAAACAACGCAAGCCTTTCCCTGAAGGTTATTTATTGGCAGCCAAAAATTTGAACGTCTCACCACAGCAATGTTTGGTGATCGAAGACAGTCCAACAGGATCAAAAGCCGGAATTGCCGCAGGCATGTTCACGATTTACTGGCCGGAAAACCCGAACACCCCTATCGATGCCAAACCGAATATGCATGTTCGTAACTTGGATTTTTTACTGGCTTAGGCGGCTAGCGATTTCTTCGCCTTGTATTTGAAATAGGTTTTCAAATTCTTGCACACCATTGCAACAGCTTCGGCGGCTTCATCCACGATACCGACCATGCCGAAAAATTCATGCGTTACGCCTTCGAATTTTTTCACATGAACCATCACGCCTGCAGCCATAAGTTTGGTGGCGTATGTTTCGCCTTCGCTGCACAGTGGATCAATCTCGGCCAGGATAATGGTTGCCGTCGGCAGTCCTGTTAAATCGGTTGCAAACGTTGGTGAAATCATTTCATCTCTGCGGTCTGCATTTGCAGGCACATAATAATCATAAAACCAATTCAACATCGCCGTATTCAATGGTTTGGCAGTAGCATAGGTTTTAGCCGACTCGCTTTTCGGTCCGTTCAACATATCGACAACCGGATAAATCAACACTTGATGCAATGGTGCCTGGATATTGTGATGCTTTGCCATCAATGTGACAACAGCGGCCAAATTTCCTCCGGCACTTTCACCTGCGACGGCCACTTTCAACGGATTGCCGTTAAACATTTGGGCATGTTGCAACACCCATTGATAGGCTGCAAATGCGTCTTCGGGTGCGGCAGGCCACTGATTTTCCGGCGCTTGGCGATAATGCACGGAAACAACAACAGCTTCTGCACCGTCACAGATGGAACGGCAAGACGCATCATAGGTATCTAATGTAGCAATAACGAAACCGCCACCGTGAAAATAGACGACCGTTGGCCAACCACCCTCAGGAGGCTTTCCTGTAGGCGTATAAACACGGCACAGCATTTTATCATCTGCACCATCGATCAAAATATGCTCCACTTTTCCGACTGGTAAAGGGTTCGTTGCAAAAGCACGTTTGCTGATATGTTGGCCGTATACAGCCATAGCGGCACGATCCGCAAGTGGAATTTGACGTGCTGTTACTGCATCCAGCGTCTCAATCGGTAATGGCCCCATTTCACGATGAGCGTCCAAAACGGCTTGCATCTGATCATTTGGTTTACGCATTGTTATTCCCCTAAAGTTTCATAAAATTTAGGAAATTAACCATAAGGATGCGATGCTTTAGCTTGACGAAGCTGATTCTTATCTCATAAAGACGGCATTAAAAATTACTGCTTAAACTTTTCGCTTAACGAAAATAACAGGCGCGATATCTTTGATAACAGTGCGTTTGATCTTGTCTTCAAAAGCACGTTGCTGACCTTTTTTATCCGCATCGGTATAGGCTTTCAGTACTAGCCAACCTTTTTCCTCGCCCATAAATAAACGCATGGCGCATAACCCATCATGACGGCGCAAATGAACGACATCGCCTTTGACGGGCTTGGTCATCGGCGAACAAATGCATAAAAATCCTGGTTGTATTCCCTCGGGGATCAACGCGTCGCCATGCATAACCGCAGCGAATGCTTTAGGGTCAGGTAACTCCAGCGTTGTTTGCAAGCGTGAGGTTTGAGCGTTGTACCAACCTGGCTCGGCGCTGTCGCCAAATCCCATAATGGGCAGGCCTTGCGATTCATTCGCGGCGGCGAATTCCGCTAATTCCTGCGGCCCCTCGCCCGTTGCCAACCAATGCATCGAAATACCCGCTGCTTCGCACAGGCGGCTAATCGAATTAAAACTGGGCTGATTATCGCCGCGCAAATGCCGAATAATGGCATCTAGGGTAACGCCTGCGATTTCGGCGGCTTCGCGGCGCGTTCCCAAACGATCAGCGACAACCCGTAAACGATCGGGAAAATCC
>JANODM010000114.1:0-1553 GCA_031412695.1 Alphaproteobacteria bacterium | reverse complement strand
CGCTCTGCAACGAGAAGAATCGTGCGGCGGGCACTTTCGCGAGGAGTCTCAAACCCCCGACGGCGAGGCCAAGCGCGACGATGAGCACTATGCCTTTGTGGCAGCGTGGGAGTATGCGGGAGAAGGGCGATCGCCCCAGCTGCACCGGGAAACTCTCGATTTTGAAAATGTAGAACTCACCCAGCGCAGCTATAAGTGAGCCACATAACAGCCCTTGAAAGCAATGCTTATAGGGGCTTGAGCTTTAGGAGAAACTGCTTAGCATTCAATGACGGTGCCAAACCGAAGACTAGAACTAAAATAGGTCTAGTCATTGCGACTTAGCGTGTTTAAGTCAGAATAATAAGGCATGATTAATTCAACGAATAAAAATATAGCTGATCTCAAATGATAGATAAATTAATCGGATTAATTATCATTCTCTTGGCCCCTCTTATATTTCCAGCTTTGATAATTATTTACCAGGTAAATAAACATAGATACTGGAGTTCCCTTAGAGCTTTAATCGCTCAAGGGATAGTATTTTACGCAACAATTTATACACTGGTCGCTTTTATAGTTTACCTATGGACAAAGCGCCTTGTTGCAGTTTCTGATTCCTTTGAGATTGCTCATTTTAACAGGCCAAATTTTTTTGATTTTTTATCATACGCAATCTTTTGTTTTATCTTTATTGCAATTGGAACCATAATCTCTTTTGTTGTGGAGGCCGTATCAGAATCTTTATTGGCCAGTAAAATATCTAAGCCAATGCCTTTCCAGTTATTTGTTATAATTTCTTTTATTTTTTACTTGCATGCTACGTATATTGGGTTCTTGCTAGCTTTTAGCTTATATTGAAAGCTGACTTACGAACAACTCTTAAGACTTTCTCGCAAAAAGTTAAGACTTATATCAGGCGTGTAAAAAAACTCAGATTTATGAAGAGGATCAAAAGGCATAAGCCTATTCAGTCCTATTCACATAGCCAAAGAGGTCAGTTGTGCTAGATTACCTGAAAGATGAGAGTTCAAGTATTTAGGGAGAAAGTAAAATGATTGTAAAAGAGTCTAATAACGGAAAGCTTATAGCTTGTGTGACCAGCACTGATGTAATTAATGAATTTAAGAATTTTAATGAATTTGAAATTTCGGATGCGGTAGCCAATCAATTGAAAAATAAAGTAGATTTTTTGGCTGATAATCGCTGGAAGCTAGTAATAGGAAAATATTCAGGAGAGGCTGACATCGTATGGGAAATTAGCGATCCCTCACTTCAAATTCAGCGTATCGCTGTATCAGGTCTGTCAGGTCATATTGAATTAAAAAATGGTCTTCCCGTGCTTTCCTAGAAAACAATTGAAGATTCTAATCTTTTTCAAGATGCTTTATCCTGATAAGCAAACACATCAACCGCGATCGATCGGCTAGGTTCGCCTTCCCCGTGTAGCATTGCACGAATACTCTCTGTTGCTTCTCGGCTAAACACCTCTTCTCCACAGTTGGCACACACTGTAGCCGGAATATTTTCAACCAAGTAAAACTTATCGCCAATGCGAAAAACCTCGGTTACAT
>JANODM010000113.1:0-1999 GCA_031412695.1 Alphaproteobacteria bacterium | reverse complement strand
TGGAATTTGGCCATCGATGTCGATGACGACATAGCCGCTTTGAGCGTTCGTTTGCAAATATTGTGCCGCGATGTTTAAACCGCGCGATGAAAACACATCGTTGATCTTGGCCAATACCCCCGGCTCGTTACGGTGGAAATGTCGGAAACGCGTATGGTCGGGTGCTTCGGGTAATGCGACTTGCGGCATATTTACCGCGCCCAACGTCACTCCGTGCGTTGCATAGCGCGCCAGTTTTTCAGCGACATCCAACGCGATATTTTCTTGCGCCTCTAATGTACTGCCGCCGATATGCGGCGTTAAAATCACATTCGACAATCCGCGCAACGGCGTATCCAGCAACTCACCTTTGGCATAGGGTTCAACCGGAAACACATCAATCGCCGCTCCTGCGATATGTTCGGATACCAACGCGTCTTTCAACGCATCGATATCCACAATATTGCCGCGGGCGGCATTGATCAGGAATGAACCTTTTTTCATTTTTTTGATTTGCGCGGCTGATATCATGTTATCCGTTTGCGGAGTGGCCGGCACATGCAAGGTCACGACATCGGCGCGCGTCAATAATTCATTCAACGAACTGCATTTCTGGGCGTTGCCCAACGCTAATTTATTGACGATGTCGTAAAATACAATTTGCATACCGATCGCTTCTGCCAAAATCGACAATTGCGTCCCGATGTGACCATAGCCGACGATGCCTAATACTTTACCGCGCACTTCGCATGCACCGTCAACCGCTTTAAGCCATTGTCCCGCATGAGCCGCTTTGTCTTTTTCGGGAATGCGGCGCATCAGCATAATGATTTCGCCCAAGACCAATTCCGCAACGGACCGTGTATTGGCATAGGGCGCGTTGAAAACGGCAATGCCTAGTTCACGTGCAGCACCAAGATCGACCTGGTCCGTGCCGATACAAAAACATCCTACCGCTTCAAGATTGGGCGCCGCAGCCAGCAAGTCGCGCGTCAATTCGGTTTTCGACCGAATACCCAAAAGACGGGCGGATTGCAGCACTTTTTTTAACGCGTCACCTTCCAGCGCACCCGCATGCGTTTCGATATCCGTCCAGCCCCGCTCATTCAGCAAGCTAACAGCCTGCGCGTTGATATTTTCAAGAAGAGCGATATTGGCCATAAAAACTCCGATTTCATACTATTATCCTGCGGATTGTCCAAGACTTGGGCCCCTTGTCAAGAGAACAACAATCTCGCAGGATGAAACCCTTAACCTGCGGAGGCTATTATGCGTATTTTGTTCGCTCTTTTCTTGATGATGTCGTGTTGCTCGGCCTCTGCCCAAAGCCTGGATATCAAGCTGATCAACAAACCGTGGCGATCAGATTCAGCCCTCAAAGAAGCGGAACGTTTGTTGAAAGACAAGAAATATGCCGACATGTTGACGATCACCGACCGTATCACGATGCGCAGCGTCCGCAATGCCGACGCGCATGTTTTGGCGGCAACCGCGTGGTATAATTTAGGCAATTTTGAAAAAGCCAAACAATCGTTGACCAATGCCCTGGCGATTGATCCTGCGCATATGGGCGCTTATGTCGTGGCAGGATTGACGGCATTACGCGAAGAAGACGGTGATCAAGCAAAGTATTATCTGAATGCATTAAATGTCGCATGCCAAGGTCAGACCTGTCCCGAGTTCAAATTGCTGCAACAAGCGATACGGGAATATAAAGGCGACTAAAGATAAATAAACGAAAATAAAAAATGCCGGATTTGAAGTCCGGCATTTTTTGCGACCACTGGTTTTTGCTGATTAGTTGCGGTTGCCCAGCAAGCTCAGCAAAGTCTGAAACAGGTTGATGAAGTTGATGTACAACCCGAAAGCGCTGAATACGGCCATCTTATTGTCCGCTTCGGGGTTTCCCGAGTAAAGACGTTTTGCGTTTTGCGTTTCAAAGGCGATTAGTCCTGTGAATACCAATACGCTGATGATCGAGATCATGAATTGTAACGCCGTGCTCTTGAGGAAGAAATTC
>JANODM010000112.1:0-10968 GCA_031412695.1 Alphaproteobacteria bacterium | reverse complement strand
CCATGTTCCGAAAAATATTGAAGCATTGGTCACATAATGAAAAGATGGTACGCCATGTTGATCTTGGGAAATGCCCGCTAGCATCACGCGATACGGTAATTCCTTTGATGCTTCGGTCACATAACCCGGCGTTATAATCTCCTTTTTATGTTGTGAAAAAGACCTAAGAAGATCTTGCTGTTTCAACAAGGCACTTTCTTGTTTCCACGAATTATAAAATAATTCCGGCAGAGGTAAAAGCAAGTTTTCTTGAATGGCGGCACGTTCATTAACCTCTACCACTTCATTGCCTTCGACGTCATAAATGCGCGCAATATTCTGGCCTTCAAAAACGATTTTTTCACCGTTTGAAGAACTGATGGTAATGATATTGGGTTTGGATTTATCAATCATTGTGAAATTACATGATTGTGTAATCAACTTTTTGATTACCCGAAGATCTTACAACACCGGATGCTCTTTGCGTATTCCGCTCAGACTCCTTGCGTATCGAAGCCCTCATAATCTCAATTATATCAGAAGCAAGTTGTTCTTGAATAAATAAGCGCTGATTAGGATCATGGATAGGATTACCTTTGTAATCTTGAATATCTGCAATTCCATCTTCGCCTGGTAAAACAACAGTCAACTTATTGGCGTAGATCGTAATGCTATTATCCTGAGGTACTTCTTCTTTTTTGCGTTTAGTCATGATTTTTCCAGCAAAATAACGAAATGGTTTTACTTTACAGAATGTAGATCATTTTCCCTCAAGCCGTCAAGAACTTTGGGTTATCACCACATAGATTATTTATGTAGTAATATTCACTTTGGCAGATATTATTTATGATGTCGAAATTGACATGATATCAATCACAAAGGACCCCTCCACTATGCGTAATGCTTTACTTCATTGGATTCTCAGCGCTATCGCCATTTGGCTTGTTTCTCAAATCGTGCCCGGTTTTGTCGTTACTGGTGCAGCCGCAGCTTTGATCGCCGCTTTGGTCATCGGATTTATCAACGGGACACTGGGTTTCGTTCTAAAAATCGTCACCTTCCCGCTGACGGTTATGACCTTGGGTCTGTTTTGGCTGGTGATTAACGCCGTGATGATTCAATTGGCATCGATGATTATTCCCGGTTTTACCATCGAAAGCTTTTTGGCGGCATTCTTAGGCGGTATCGTCCTTGGTCTGGTCAATATGGTTTTAGGTTTATTTACAGGTAAATAAAACGGGCACTAAGCAACGATGTCATTCATATTTTTTTATGATATCAAACCGTATATATCGATATAAATAAAATATCCGTTTTGTCGAAAGATTACGATGCTTCCGCTTTGGTCTGTTTACGCCCTGACGGCGTCTTTGACGATTACATCGTTGCCTCTTATCCAGGAAAAATTTAAAGCAAACGCGTATGCGTTGACTTTTTGGGTCAAAGTCTGCACGGCCTTGCTGATCACTCCTTATATTATTCAAACGGGATTGCCGACAGCGTGGCAGTTTTATTTTTTTACGGCACTTACTTGCGTTTTGTATGCCGTATCGGACATTATTTATTTTAAAGCCGTACCCGTTGTCGGATCGGGAGTCGTGACACGCATATTACCAGCTTCCGTCATCGTTACTTTTTTCATTTGGTTTGCTGTCGACCCGGCTTTGATCGATACATACACGTCCGAGCCTTGGAAGATGGCTGCAATTCTCGGCATCATGGTGCTGTTCGTTTGTTGCGCGACATTCGTCAAAAAATGTCCAGTGTCCTGGCAAGGCGTTAAACTGATTTGGTTTGTCTTATTCGCCGCATCCGTAGGGCCCATCATTACTAAACTTGCATTGATACATACGACACAGCAACAAGGCGCACCGTCTTATATTTTTGTCCAAGGATTGATAACGACAACAATGCTAGGAATTGTCTATAGTTTTAAAAAACCTGTTTCAAAACAAGAATTCTTTTCGCGTCATTCGATTCAAACCAGTTTCATCATCGGATTTTTAGCAGTCATCACGACGTTTTTCAAAATATCCGCCATTCAACTGGTAGATAATCCCGGTTTCGTGTCGATGATTTTATTCACCGATGCTCTGTGGGTTATTTTGATTTATAAAATCATCGGTCGCAAAGAAGAAAGTAATATCTGGGCGGGCCTTGGAATCGTTGCCTGCGCCGCTTTAATTGTTCTTGTGAAAAGCGTTTAATCTTTAAGGCTTTTATATGTGTAATGATCGTGATAAAGTGCGAGTAATTTTTATTTAGGAAAAAAATGATTCCTGCGTGGTCCGTTTACGCTTTGATGGCATCTTTGATGATTACATCGTTGCCTCTTATCCAAGAAAAATTCAAAGGCAATGCATATGCACTGACATTCTGGGTCAGAGTTTGTACGGTTTTGTTGATAACACCTTACGTTGTTCAAACGGGTTTACCGACAGCGTGGCAATTTTATTTTTTTACGGCACTTACCTGTGTGATGTATGCGGTGTCGGATATCATTTATTTTAAAGCCGTACCGATAATCGGATCAGGAGTTATCACGCGTATACTACCTGCCTCCCTGATCATGACTTTTTTCATTTGGTTTGCGGTTGACCCTACACTAATCGAAACATACATATCCCAGCAATGGAAAATGGCTGCAATTATTGGAATAATGGTGTTATTCATTTTTTGCGCAACATTCGTCAAAAAATGTGATGTGTCGTGGCAAGGCGTTAAATTAATATGGTTTATTTTAGTTGCAGCATCCATCGGCCCCATTATTACAAAACTAGGACTTGCACATACAACACAAGAACAGGGACCTGCATCTTATATTTTTATACAAGGTTTGATTTCGTCAATGATGCTGGGAATTGTCTACAGCTTTAAAAAGCCTGTTTCAAAACAAGAATTCTTTTCTCGGAATTCCATCCAAACTAGTTTTATCATCGGATGCTTATCCGTTATCATCACGTTTTTTAAAACATCCGCTATTCAACTGGTGGATAATCCCGGTTTCGTCTCGATGATTTTATTCACTGACGCGCTGTGGGTTATTTTGATCTATAAAATTATGGGCCGCAAAGAAGAAAGTAATATCTGGGCCGGCCTTGGAATCGTTGCCTGCGCTGCTTTGATTGTTCTTGTGAAAAGCGTTTAATCCAACCGTATTTTCATTACCAGAACACTGCCTGCCAGGATCAACGTAATTGCATTAGCTACAATGACGGGTGCGTCATGATTTAAAATCCCGTAAGCCAACCAACACGCGACACCCAAAACAAACGACAAATACATCGGCAATGACAAATCACGTGTGGCCTTGGTTTTCAGGACTTTCCAGACTTGCGGAACAAACGATGCCGTCGTTAAAATAGAAGCAATGAATCCGATCACGGTCACTAAATTTAATGTCATATACTCTCCTGTGGTTTGTCTTTTGGCGGTTTTCAACGACAGCTTAAGCGTGATTATCATCCGTGTACATATGACTGAGGTATTTTTCACCGCGATCGCATAAAAACGTCAGGATCGTTTTGATCTGGGGATGACGGCGTTTTATTTCCTTAGCGGCCCAATAATTCCCGCCCGAACTGGGGCCGACGAAAACGCCTTTTTGACTGGCCAAGGTCTTCGCTTCGGCAATGGCCACATCGCTTGGGACGCTGATAATACCGTCCACAATGGCGCGGTGTCGGTCGTAGATAGTCGGTACAAACCCGTCGGAAATGCCTTCGATCTTATGATCGCAGACGATGCAGCAATCAATGGTCGGGGATTCCGACGGCTCCATCGCGAAAATTTTCAAATCAGGGTTGTGTTGTTCGCGTAACGCCAATCCGACACCGATCAGCGTGCCGCCCGTCCCCACCCCTTGGACGATGGCGTCGATTTTAAACCCGGTCGGCAGTTGTGCGATAATTTCGCGGCCCAGCCAATCGCGGTTTTCCACGACATTCCATTCGTTATCGAATTGCGCAGGACAGTAAAACCCCGGCTGTTTGCCCATTTCGATGGCCATGTCGCGGGCTTCGTTGACTTGGAAATTGCCGACATACCGCACATCCGCGCCGAAACCGCGTGAGATTTTGACGCGTTCGCCGCTGTAACCACTGGGGATAAGGACGATCATTTTATAGCCTTTGACGGCGGCAATCATCGACAGGGCGTTTCCGGTGTTACCGCTGGTGGCTTCAACGATCGTGTACCCCGGTTTTAACAGGCCTTCGCGCTCGGCGCGTTCCACCATATAGAGTGCCATGCGTGCTTTGATCGATCCTGACGGGTTCTCGTATTCGCATTTGGCAAAGATCCCGTCACCCAAATCAAGCAACGTGGTATTGCCGATTGTCTCGAGAATCGATGTGGGGATTTTGTTCGGGGTTTCGTCTGTGCCGTTCATTTCACAAGAATGCCGCCTTACCGTTAGGATTCCGTATGTTTTTGGCGATTACGAATGTTTTTTGCAGTGCAGAAATACGCATGAAATTCGCTGTTTTTTGCCATATTTTGATTTTTTAATGCGCACGCAGTCATAGATTGTAATTTTATGTCTATACTTTTTGCACGCGCGTCATTTTCATATTTGGGTAATAATATCGGCGCATACTGAGATTATAAAAACAAATTCAAGGGCTTACATGCTGCATCGCAGCAGGCTCCTTGAAGGTGGGTAAAAGGAGAACTACTATGAAAACCATTAACCTCGTGACCTTCTTGTTGGTCGTTATCGGTGCCATTAACTGGCTATTTTACGGCCTCGTCGGCACAAACCTTGTCACAACCGTATTCGGTGACATCGACGTTTTGGTCAAATTGACCTACTTGTTGACCGGTTTGTCAGGCTTGCATCTGATGATCACACATTACAAACATTTCGTGAAATAACCTTCACTGCCCCTTAAAGGCGATCGAAGCCCCTGCCCTTAAAGCTGGGGCTTCTTTTTTACTTCGTACCGTAAAGTCCATGCTCGACGATGTACGCCCAAGTCTCATCCGTGATGTGTTCGTGTTTGATGCCCAAGCCAGCGGCTTTACGGACTTCGGTGGCGGCGACGTCCATCAGTTCGTTTGACAGCACTGTCCACGAATTAAACGGCTTTAAGTCTTGCGGTGATGTAACGTGCTGGTCACTAAAGGTCGCCGATGACAAACAGGTTTCAACATTGGAATAGCCGGGACGCTCCAAAACGACAATCGACACGTTATGCAGAATTTTTTCATAGTCGGTTCCCCATAGATGAAAACCCTCCCAATTATCGGTCCCCATAAACCATATCAAGGTGTCGTCGGGGTATTTTTGGCGCAGCTTACGTACTGTATGAATCGTGTAAGACGTGCCTAAATTCTGCTCGATATCACTAGGGGACATCTGGGGGCGGTATGCCAAAACCTGTTCGACCATTGCCAAACGGTCAGCAAAAGGCGCAAGGGTTTTGATATCTTTCTCGGGGTTATGCGGCGATACGATCCACATCAAACGATCCAGGCCGCAGGATTCAAAAGCGAAATCCGCCAAAGCCTTGTGCGCAATGGTAGGCGGATTAAACGATCCTCCAAAAAAGCCGATACGCATAAACCCTCTTTTTGTTGCTTCTTAAACCTGTATCAACAGACTACAGGGATGGTTTTTTGAATTCAATCGTAATCATTCGAATAAAATTCGTCTATATTGATCCAAGACGTGAATGCGTTCAAAATCCTGATGAAACCGTTTTCGTGCGTTAATTTTAAGTTCGGAAAAATCATCTTTATCAAGTAATTTTTCCAATTCATCGTGTGATGCGAAATACCTTGCCGCGTCGCCAGCAGTCCATCGATTGAACGGATTGTCATCTGCAATGACGGCGTTTCCTGCGGCTAGCGCCTCAACCAAAGATGGGTTGGTTCCCCCGACTTGATGACCGTGCACGTACACAGCCGCATAAAAGCGCAATGAATCAACAAGTGTTTTATCATAGATCGCACCAAGGAAAATGACGTCCGGCGAAGCCGAATGAATAATGTTGCGATGATACGCATTCATCGGATCGGCACCATAGGGGATCATCTTGATTTTATCAGACTTAAAATTTTTCTGAAGCAATGCTGCAATCGCAGGATTATCAGCTATAAGAATATTTCCTGCTAAACCTGCACACCAGTAATTTAAATAAAACATTATTTTATAAAATAACGACCATTTACCGCGTCGCCATTCGATACCATCCATATTGATGATTTGTTTCTTGCCGAAAAATTTGGGAATAAAATTCAACAACCCCGTATTATATCCTAATGTCAGCCAAGTACCGTGGGGTTGTTTCAACGCATGCAAAATCGCACGCAAGTCAAACCACATCGTTCCCCATGTCGTTTGGGATGATTTGATATGCACGCACCGTATGCCTTGCCAGATTTCATTCGAATTCTTATCACTGTGACAATAGACGGTGACGTTTACACTCTGTTCCGTCAAATAAACAGCTAGATCTTGAGCGAATGTTTCAAATCCACCATGTGCCGCAGGAATTCCGCGCGTTCCAAGGATATAAAGATGATCAGGCGGCATCGGCAATATCGCGTAAAGTGCGGGCGGGCACGCCGCCGATAATACTGTGGTCGGGGAATTGAGCTTTGACGACTGCTCCTGCAGCGATCACGCAATGTTTACCGATAAAGGTGCCGTCCAATATGGTCGCTTTGGTCCCTATCCAGCAATCCTCACCTACGATAATTCCTCGTTCCATCGTGCCTTGGTGTTTGATCGGCGTCTGCGTGTTCGCGTAGAGATGATCTTGGGAATGAAATGATACATATTGCCCCATGATGACATTACGACCGATGGTGATGCCGCCCACTGCACCGAAATAACAAAACTCGCCGCATCCCGAATCCGATCCGATCGTAATACCTCGCCCCAGTTTGGATAAATGCGCCGTGGCAACGATCCGGGAATAAGCGCCGATTTTAACGCGTTCACCGATCATCACCGGTTGACTGGCTGATGCATTGATTAAACAATAAGGTTCTAATGTCGAAGCCTTGCCGATTTTCAAATTATACCCGCTTTGGATAGTTGCTGTGGGTGAAATGAAAACAGATCGTTGCATACGGATAAAACCCCATATCAACCACAAAACGCGGGTAAAGCAGATGCGCAATAATTCAAACGACGGAATAGTTTGATCGATTGCGTAGTCTTTACCCACCCAATTCAAAAGCTTTTGAATAATCATATGCATCTTGTCACAGCCTCGATAAAATATTTTGAATAATGTTCAGTGGTAAATAATTGATCATAACGTATCCGCCCTGCATTACCATGGTTTTTCAGTAAGGAAGGATGAATAATATATTTTCGTATCACCTCGGCCAAATCTTGTGCATTGCCCGATCGAACTAAAAAACCTGTTTCATCCTGCACAACAATCTCAGGCAATGCGCCGATATCAGACGCAATCACGGGTCGCGACCACATCATTCCTTCGACGGCGACAAGACCGAATGATTCAGCCTTTGTCGACGGCATTAAGACGATATGCGTATTTTTATAGAACTCGGAAAGATCGAGTTGAAAATCATGAAAAACTATATTTTGCTCTAGGGAAGATGTTTTTACGATGTCAATAAATCGTTTTAAAAAGTGATACTGATCGTCAAACACACTGCCGATGATATCCAGTCGAATATCTTTGAATCCTTGATCCGATAAGATTTTCATGGCCTCGATGGCCACCTGATGCCCTTTATTCGCGTTGATACGCCCAGGCAGCAGTAACCGCAAAGGCAAAGGCGGCATCTCTTGAGTATTTGCCTTATCCTCAATACCATTCAAAACAACTGTGGACCGCATACTCAACGCTTTTGCGGTTGCTTTGGAATTTGCAATCACATGTGCTTTGGAAAATTTAATCAAAGACCCCAGTCCGAAGCCAATAAAACCGGATAACACTTCATGAACATGCAAAAGGATCTTTTTATGAGTAAACCGTGCCGCTATTAAATATCCTGCAACCGTTACGGTGCTAAGATAGATCATATCATGACCTTGCATATTTTTCCACGCAAAGCGCAGCGAAGATGGCAAACGCAATAAATTTCGCCAATATCGCGGATGCAATCGCGCCAATCGAAGGACGAACATATCGCCGATTATAATATGATTGACATCCGGCCTGATCGAGTCAACTAACGGCCCTTGCGAGGCTAGATGAACGGTAATAAAAGCATCTGGCCATGTGTGTCGAAACGTTTTGACGGAGTGTAAAAACACGCGGTCCGATCCGTAGAGTTCGGACCCTTGATGCACGCACAGCAAACGCTTTATCTCAGTCATCCAACATCGCATTCAACCAGACGGTTTTAACCTCGATCGCTTTCGGTAAGGCAGGATAATTAAAACCGTTTTGCTTTAAATCCGCCAGATCATGATAAAATTGATCAATCAGATAAAGCGTAAGAATGACGCGCATCGCTTTGGCATGAAACCACGGTTTTTTAAACAAGATGCTTTGCAACGCGTCTTTATTCCCACGCATGACTTGTGGTTGCAAAACGTAATGAAACAAGTCATAGAACGACACTTGCCATCCTGCTCGCTCGTAATCGACAAGAACAATTTTTTCATCGTGATTGACAAACATATTCCACGGTGTCATATCGCCATGCACGGGGATGTGACGTATGGTTTGATCATTCTTTTCTGCCCAGGCACGTATTTTACGACCTAGATCGACATAAGGCGTGCCATGACACAACGCATACAGATTAAGTGGGATCGCCTCGGATAGGTTTTTGGTAACGGCATGTTGATCTAAAAAATTCTTGGTTACGTGCAACAAACGCTCTTCAATATGATCACCGTCCTTAACAGGCCTTAAATGCGGAATCATCTTGAACAGCAAACAATTTGCCGTACTGATCAAGATCGGTGCGGTAATGAACGATCCAGAAAACATATCAGCAACAAAGCGCGTTTGACGCTCTTCGAACAGACAGTCTTCGGGTTGTGCGTGTATTTTGACGAAATAAGCTGTTTCAGCCGTCTCTAAGATGCCGATAGCTTTGGTTTCTTTGTACCAACTTGTGTCATAAAAAAAAGCTGATCTTACAGGCGATGTCACAAGGGCGGGCAAGAGGTTTTTGACGGACTGAAATACGGTATTGTGTTTCACGAATTGAAATGGATTGTAATATTGCATGCGTAAAAAGGCACGTGATGCTTGTTGTTTCCAACCTTGACTAAAGGATAACGTATCAACATGCGGACGATAATCGCCATAAGCCAAATAAAGCGGGCGAAAATGCACGTCATGCAATATTTTGTAATCAGCCACGATATGCCTCAATTATCTTATCGGCGGTACGTGACCAATCTGTTTCATTTCCTCGGATCATCGCAGCCTCAATGCGTTTGGCGTACTGATCGGGTTGATGCATAAATTCATTGAACAATTTTTCCAAATGACTAGCAAATGATGTCACAATCGCAGAGGCTGACCCTGAAGACGACACCGTTACGGCGGCGATATCCGCCAGATCATGCGGCCCTGTCTTTTTAAAGCATAACACAGGACAACCTTGGCTTAAAGCCTCTGCAACGACCAGACCCTGCCCTTCAAAACTGGGATAAATGAATATTGCCGCCTGACGGTAATAATCGGCCAAATCCGCCTGATCAATCCAAGGCAATAACTCAACACGCACTTCGGATGCCGATGTAATGATCTGACTCTGTGCCGCCATATCGGTATAAAGCGGACCATCACCGATAATCGTCACACTTATATGGTTACGATGTTGATGCGAGACATTCTTGCAAAATTCGCGAATAGCCGACATAGCTGTGACGCAGCCCTTTAAATTAACAAAGCGACCCACAAACAGAATATTGAAATGTGAAGGCAGGTCGCGTTTCGTCACCGTCGGAAATGCACTTCCGCCATAGGACATGATCTTAAGTTTGTCGCGAGCCAGGCTGTAGGGCCACACGACATGTTGCGCGCTGTATAAAATGGTATGGCTACGTTTAACTGCCCAGAACAAAAACGGATCGAAGTATCGAAACACCGCTTTAGCGATATTCTTCGGTAATTCGGAAAAATAATAAGACATGACAGGTCGGAACCATAATTTTCGCGAAACTGATTGATGATGCGTCAATGGACCCCATATGATTTTCGTTTTTTTAGAAAATATGAAATGCGGTGCCCATGTCGAATGAAAATTCAATTGGTGAATCACGTCAAATGATGTTGTCTTTTGCAAGCGACGAACGATTAGGCCGACCGTCATCTGCCACAAATAGTAATACAATATGATTCCGCGTTCTTTTTTCTTAAAAAATCCAAGCCATTTCGGCACATCGACACCGATCATATCGATACCAGCGAAATCAGGATCATTTTTCAGAGTGTCTATATTGTTTGAACGAGTAATCAACGTGATGTTCATACCCTTTTGCATCAACGCTTTAGTCAAATGATATCCCGTACAGTCTTCGGATCCTCTATTCGGTGCGATTTTATAAACAATCAGCAAAATATTCATGGCTTATCCCTGTTCGGCATGTATCCGAGAATGCTTGTAAGGAAAATAAGATAAGCGAATGTCACAGTCATACTGACGCCGATTTCCTCAGCAGTCAGGCAATTAACAATAAAAAGCGTCAGACTAGCTATGGTTGAGGTAGTAACAAAAATCGGCATAGAACCGCTAAGTCGCATGGTCCTTGTATATTTGCTTATTAAAAACACAATCATAGCTGCCATTGAGAAAATACCGGTTCCTAATAATACGGATAAATATCCGTTATGTGCACCGTATAAAATGCCCGTACCAAAATCGACGCCAAAACTTTCAGTCATCACGGAATATCCGTATCCGACGAAAAAGACTTTCCATGACACATCATCCAGCAAAATCGACCATAGTGTTGTTCGATTAGTTAATGTCATCAATGAATTCACATCATCGCCGCGAATAAGAACGGACAGAGCTGAAGAAGAGTCGACAAGCCCC
>JANODM010000111.1:0-1991 GCA_031412695.1 Alphaproteobacteria bacterium | reverse complement strand
TCCATCTTTTATCGATTGTCATCATCTTATTGTTAATTACGTTTACCGTGCGCGTCGGCGATTTCGCTGTTGAACTCTTGCGCGGGGAGCCCACCGCATTAAAACCATCCATCGCGATGGCTGAAGACAAAGCCAAGGAAGACGACAAAAAAGCCAAGCCTAAAGACGGCGAAGAAGAAGCAGTTGAACGTGAAGAGATCCCTGCAAAAACAGGGGTTGCCTCCAAAACTGCCACACCCGTCAAAGGCGTCGAGCAAGATCCGTTTAGCCCGGAATACAGCGACGAAGAAATCAAAGTTTTACAATCTCTGTCCAAGCGTCGCGAGCAGATCGATCAACGCGAACGTGATTTGGACCAGCGTGAAAAACTGCTGCAGGCGGCTGAGAAAAAAGTCGATGAAAAAGTAGCTGAATTGGAAAATCTTAAAAAGAACATCGAAGTTCTTTTGGATAACCAAAGCAAGTTGCAAGCTGCAAGCGTCGACCAATTGGTCAAAATTTATGCGAATATGAAAGCAAAGGATGCTGCCAACATCTTCAATGAAATGGAATTCGACGTATTGATGGGAATAGTAACCAAGATGCCGGAGCGTAAAGTTTCTCCGATTTTGGCGGCGATGGACCCTGTCCGCGCGCGTGAATTATCATCACGCATGGCCGAACAAAAATCACTACCGAAAAAGCAGGAAACTACTCCGTAACATTCAACATCTTACGTTCGATATTACCCGTTAAAGGCAAGTATTTCCATGATCGGACACGATTCAGGACAACAAAATACAACCTATCTGATCATGTTCAGCCTGTTTTTGAAACTGTTGGGCTTTTTCGTCGTTCTGTATAGCTATGCCGAGTTCGAGCCTTCTAAAATTCAAGCGGTCGAACAAAGTTTGCAACAGCGTTTCAATATCACCCTTCATTTGCCTGACTTGGCTGCAAAAAGCGGAAAAAGCCAGACAACACCATGGGCGATTCAAAATGCCGGGCGTTCGTACATCGAAATTGAAAAAGAGCTCAAGACGCAAATGGATTTTCTGTCGACTGAAATTGATTCGCGTCGCGGTATTTTAACGTTAAGCGTCCCCGCCGATATCGTCTTGGATATGGAGAGTCATCCGGCTAAAAGTCCGGGGTTTGCGGCATCTTTGATTGAAACGCTGAAGCGCAACCAGCCTGAAAAGGCGGTATATCGCATGCAGATTGTCGCCAAAGGGTCCGAACGCGATCTGATGATGCGCAGTCTCGGTAATTTCGTACAATCGATTATCGCGAATGATTATTCGCCACGTTATCTAACGATCGGATATGATGATTATTCGGAAACGCCTACGGTTGACTTCGTCATTCAATTAGGTGCGCCATGAAGATCATTCGTATCGAGCGCATTAAGGATAAAGATAAAGACCAACGTGCAACGGGGTGGCTGATCGGGTTTACCGATTTGACGACGTTGCTATTGGCATTCTTTATTTTGCTATTTGCAACAGCAAAACCGCGCGAAGAACCCTGGGTTGAAGCCAGCCAGTCGATGCGCATGCGTTTTGGAGGCGATGCAAACGTCACGCAAATGACCGGGCAAAGCGGCGAGGCGGAATCAGAAAAAAGCTGGAGCGGTGTGGATCAAGATCCGGGTCTGGATTTGAAATATCTGCACAGCATCGTTAAAAAACAACTGGCAAAAGACCCAGCATTAACCGGCGTTTCCTTATGGAAAAATAACAATCATGTTGTGATTTCATTTCCTGCCGACCTGACCTTTAAACCGGGTGATGATCAATTATCGGATCAAGGAGCGCGTATTGCCTCTGCTTTGGCCCCATTTCTAGGCAAGTTGTCGAATTCGGTCGAAGTTATCGGCTATACGGACCCAAGTCCCGTGAATACCAAAGGGCGTTTCGGATCGAATTGGCATTTATCACTGGCGCGGGCTTATGCCGTCGCATCGGCTTTGAAACAGGCTGGATACCGACCTGATATTGCCATTCGAGGTC
>JANODM010000110.1:0-4863 GCA_031412695.1 Alphaproteobacteria bacterium | reverse complement strand
CCGACATTGTCCAAAAAGAACAAACGCTCGGTAATTTCTTTTAAAATTTTCGCAGCAATTTCGTTTTCTTTTTTCGTCAGTTTCTTTGGCAATTTCGTGAACCATTCAACGGTTTCTTTGATGCCGAAATCACCGACTTGTCCGATATGATGGCCGTCGATTTTCACCGCTAAGGCCTCGGGGCGCAGGCGATAACCTTTGCACGCCCCGCACGCCTCTTCGGACAAATAACGCGACAATTCATCCCGCACGCGCGGGCTTGAGGATTCTTTGTAACGACGCTCCAAATTCGGAATAATTCCTTCGAACGGGCGCTTAGTTTCATAGGCGCGTATCCCGTCATTGAAGGCCATCTTCACCGCATCCGCCGAACCATACAGCAAAATATTCTGTACGCGCTTGTCCAGATCTTCCCATGGTGTCGTCATGCTGATGCCCAAATGGCGTGACAAACTATCCAAGGTTTGCGCGTAGTAAGGCGATGATCCGTCGGACCACGGCGCAACCGCACCTTGGCGCAACGATAATTTCACGTTCGGAATCACGAGTTCGTCGGTGAATTTTTCTTTGATTCCCAATCCGTCGCAATCAGGGCACGCACCAAAAGGCGAGTTGAACGAAAAAAGACGGGGCTCGATCTCTTCGATCGTAAAGCCGGAATCAGGGCACGCGAATTTTGATGAGAAGACGTGTTTTTCATGCGTGTCGGTATTTTCGACGATGACCAAACCTTCCGCTAAATTCAACGCGGTCTCAATGGATTCGAATAAGCGGCTCTCGACATCGGCTTTGACTTTGATGCGGTCGACCACAACTTCGACATCGTGTTTCATTTGTTTGTCTAGGCTGGGCGGCGTATCCAGTTCAAACATTTTGCCGTCGACGCGGATGCGCTGAAATCCTTTTTTGCGCCACTCCAACATTTCTTTGCGGTACTCGCCCTTGCGGCCGCGTATGACGGGCGCCAAGATCATCAGCTTGGTGTCTTCTTTCATCGCCAAAACGCGGTCAACCATCTGAGAGGTTGTTTGCGACACAATCGGCAAACCGGTTGTCGGCGAATACGGCACGCCGATACGCGCCCACAGCAAACGCGCGTAATCGTAAATCTCGGTGACGGTACCGACCGTCGAGCGCGGATTTTTCGACGTGGTTTTCTGTTCGATGGAAATCGCGGGAGATAAGCCTTCGATAGAATCTACATCCGGCTTTTGCATCATGTCCAAAAACTGGCGCGCATAAGCCGACAAACTTTCGACATAACGGCGCTGACCTTCGGCATAGATCGTGTCGAACGCCAAAGAGGATTTGCCCGAACCGGACAAGCCGGTGATGACCACCAGCTTGTTTCTTGGCAATTCGACCGTGATGTTTTTCAGGTTGTGCGCGCGCGCCCCGCGAACGATCAGCTTATCCAATTTTTATCCCCTAATAATGTGCGAATCCCAGTTTTTGGCCGCAGCATTATATGGGCATAAACGCTCAAAAGGCAAGGAAAGATTTCCTATTGTAACAGCAATGAAAAGATCTGGGTGATCACGTTATCGTTTTGGCGCAATAAGAAGACATTATTGCCATTCATCCCGTAATGATGGCCATAGGGGGCAGGACGCAAGCGATACATCACATGCTGAGGCACCGGCTGATAATACCCCAAACGCTGACCGACGACATAGCGCGGCGCGTAAGCTCCATACCCTGATCCGTAATAATTCACGACGGGGCGGTTGTAGTAATAAGGTTGAGTATAAACAACGCGCGCCTGATAACGCGGGGCCTGATAATGGTGTTTATAATAATGCTTGTTGCCATACCAATTATCACGGCGGTTATTCTGGCGGTAATCACGATAATCATCATGGCGTTGGTTTTGATAATAATTACGGTCCCCGTGATAGCCGTCACGGTCTCGATCGGCATGCGCCTGAGCGGGGATCATCAGTAGCGCAACCGTTGCCGCCACAGGCAGCAGCAAACGCGCAGACAACGAAGACGACAGATTTTGAAACTTCAGAACGGTGGCGGACATCGAACATTTTCCTTTTGAATGTTTAGCGAATGAAAGAATAAAGCCCTTTCATTCATTAAACGAGGACATGAAACGTGACCCCCCTTTTATCCAACCAACGCTTTTAATTCAGGCAGATAATCCGTCATCATCGTCAAAGGAATACCTGCAGTTTCAGCCCAAATAATAAGATTTTTGTAATGCTGCAACCGTGCATCGTCTAGGGCTTCTAAGGATGCCCATACATTCAATCCCATGCCATGCGCAGCAACGGCATCAATCATGTCACTGGTGACGGTGGTGATTTCAGGATGTGCGTATGTCAATGCTGCTTGCGGTGCCGCCGTTTCGTGCCACCTGTTTTTTGCTTGCTCAAGATGCGCCGCATCGAGCGGCAAATACCTATACTTAAATTCGTCGCAATGATCCGCATAAATCGGGCGGGCTTGCGCCTCATCGGAAAATAATAGGCCGAAATGCGCGCCCGGCATCAGATGCGACATCGCAATGATATTCTGCAGACAAAAAGACGACCACAGGATACGCTCGGGGGCTACAGCCGATGCGTTGACGGTATCGGCCAGGATATTCAGAAAATCATTTTTCTCAAATTCTTGCCCTGATCCCTGCACGCCTTTGATCTCGATATTCACGGCCCAAGGCGCGGTTTCGGGATCGCGTTCATCGATTAAGGCAAGCATATCGGAGAGTGTCGCAACCTCACCGTTTTCAAAACGTCCCGTTTTGAATTGTGCGATCTCAGTGAAATTCAAATTATTCAGCAAGGTATCGGGTTTGTGTATACCGAGAAAATGGTCCTCGGGTACGACATTGTGCAACACAAACGCAATTCCATCCGCCGAAAGTTGCGCGTCAATCTCGACATAGGCAGCACCCGCATCGAATCCTGCAGCAACACTTTGAAGTGTGTTTTCAACGGGCAAAACCGCGATATCACGCACGCCTTGATAAAAATCATGATCGGTGCACCCTAACCCGCGATGCCCGCCAAGCATAATATGTGGTTTTATCGCACGTTTAGGCATGATATCTTTCGGATTTTTTAAACGGTTTTATCGTAACCGATTAAACCAAGCCGTTCAACACTGTGCGCGAAACATAGTTATCTAGCCTTAGGCTTTGCAGCGAAGCTTATGATGCCAGTTTTGCCAGCGAACGCGATGCAGGAACAACAGCGATCGATGGGGAGTCTTGGCTAAGTTTTCCGTTATCATAAAATTCTTTGCAAATAGGCTTATGTACATCTTCGGGGAAATATTCCATCTTCCCATGTAATTTGCCTGCGTTCCAATGTGCGCGTTCAACTAATTGATAGTCAGATTTAGATGTACCTATGACAAGAACATGTTCTTCTGATTCACCATGCAATATGCCTTCTGCGTTAACTTTACCGACGAAAACAGTGCCGTCCCAGCGACTGGTGCTTTCGCGCACAATCGGATCGCCATTTTGATCCAGAAAAATTCTAGTCGTAACGTCGGCGTTATCTTCTACGCGGTAGGGTGCGGGCAAAACATAGATGCTCCCAAATGGAACACCCGTCGAAAGCTTCTTATTATTTTTTTGATTTGTAGAGGTCATCGGTTCACAACTCCGTATGAGGTTTAAATGAACTTAATGGTGCATTTATGCCAAGTCAACGGAATTCAGCTTCAAAAGCCCTCCGAATCGCCAATAATATGTTAACCAATATAAGACATAATAGTATTCGGACGGACATGGACAAGCCCGGGATGAGGTCTGAACAACCTTATCCCGGGTTCCGTTTGGCCGACAATCAACACGTGACACATCACGGCCCGAACGTCCTTTTGGTTTTGTACGAGTTTTACAGGAGAGCGCTTACCGATAAGGCTTATCTGATATCACGAATCCCCCACCTCGGCGGTAACGGATCCATTTGGTAGGACGAGTTACCGCCCTTTTTTTGTTCGGATTTTGAATGAACCCTCTCCTCATCCCTCTCCCGCAAGGGGAGAGTGCGTTACACCTCGCTCGGGATGACAAGTTAAATAATTTCCACTACCCTTCTCTCTATGACCCTCTTAATCCATATCCTTGATTTAATCGGCATTGCGGCGTTTGCCGCTACAGGTGCTTTGTTAGCCAGCAAACGCGGCATGGACGTCTTCGGCGGACTGGTCTTAGCATTTGTCACCGGTATCGGCGGCGGGACAATGCGTGACATGATTTTGGATGTGCCCGTGTTTTGGCTGACGGAACCCGGTTACATCACAGCGTGTTTGGCCGGATTTTTTCTGGTGTATTTTTTCCAATGGCGTTTCCGCGAAGCGCCCAAAGCCACGATCAATTTGCTGGATATGATCGGCCTGGCCGTGTTCACGATTTTAGGCGCACAGAAAACTATTCTACTCGGGTTGCCACCCGCAACCGCCATCATGATGGGGGTGTTGACCGGATGCGGCGGCGGATTGTTGCGCGATGTGTTGGCGAATGAAGTGCCGATGATATTAACGCGTAAAAAACTTTATGCGACCGCGTCCCTTGCGGGCGCGATTTTATTCGTGTTGATCAACCCGATATCGCCCGTTATTGCGGTCACCATAGGGTTTATCGCCGTGATCACATTGCGTTTGGGGTCGCTGTTCAAAGATTGGCGTTTGCCTTTCTTTCCAAAGTGATACGCTGAATTGTTTGCAATTTAACGAATAATCTCTATAATATGAGGGGCAAGGCCTATAAACGGATTGCGCTTTTTCTCGCTCGCTTGAGGGGACCGACATGACACGTTATTCGATTTTTGATTCGCCGTTATTATTGGGGTTCGACCATCTGGAACGCATGGTGGAACGCGCCAGTAAATCCGCAACCTC
>JANODM010000109.1:0-5123 GCA_031412695.1 Alphaproteobacteria bacterium | reverse complement strand
GCACTGTCTATCACGATACCGAGAACGAAATTTTTTACGCCGAAGAGCTGCGCCGTTTGCCGTTACCGCTCGCATCGTTGCCCGCTGAAACACCCCAGATGGATTACACGCGCATTTTAAAAAGTGAAAACGATAGACGTCATTGCGAATTGGAATGGTTGCGTTGCGCACCGCTAATGGGATTTGCAACGCCGCAACATGTTTCATTCGCGTATCACGCAAACCCCACCGACAAGCCTCTTGGAAAAACATGCGGATTATACGGGATCGATTATCATGCCGTGACGGTTACATCGGCCGCACCCGGAAAATCCGTTGCAGACCTAATCAGCGAAACGGGTTGCGATGACGCAAAAATAAAAACGATTTTCGATGCAGCCTATGAAGCGCAAATCGTGTCATTGGTATGTGGCGATCCGTACCGCTCTCCGAATAATACGTTTGTCGATGAAAACGGACTGACGCATATCGGATTTGAAGGCGTGCGCGAAAACAACTATATGGCTGGTATGATACACAAAGAACGCACTTCGAAATTACTGGCTGAAAATTTCGTAGGATCGCCGGGACTTTTGTTGCGGGACCGCGTGCTGGTCGGTTTGCAGACCGCAGACGAACATATTGCGACACATCAAGAGCGATTGGATAAAACGATCGTCGCGTATTGGCGTGAAAATATCACACAAGCAACGCGCTTTGTTCAAGATTCGGATTTATTTGCATCATGCTCCAAGAGATTGCAAAACGGATGACTCGTAAGGCGGCGCTTGATATGTATCCGACCATAATACGCCTATTTTTTTGCTGCAATGCCGCATAACCAAATACTCCTTAACCTGGAATCGCTAGACTAAAGAGGCTATGCTGCGGCTGTCCGCGCTTTCTCTTTTGAACCTTTCCACGGAAACTTACCCTATGACCGACGATTATCGCCAAGCCGCCTTGGATTATCACCGTTTTCCAAAGCCGGGAAAACTCGCGATTGTCCCGACCAAAGATATGGCGACATCACGCGATCTGGCTTTGGCGTATTCGCCCGGGGTTGCGGTGCCTTGTGAGGAAATCGCCGCCGACCCGTCCAAAGTGTATGATTACACCGCCAGAGGTAATTTGGTTGCCGTAATTTCAAATGGTACTGCCGTCTTGGGCTTGGGCAATATCGGAGCCTTGGCATCGAAACCTGTGATGGAAGGTAAATCGGTTCTGTTTAAAAAATTCGCTGGGATCGATTCCATCGATATTGAAATCACGCCGACCGATGTCGATGAAGTCGTCGCCGTCATCAGTGCCATGGAGCCGTCTTTTGGCGGCATCAACCTAGAAGATTTCAAAGCGCCTGAATGTTTCGAGATCGAGCGTCGCTTAAAAGAAAAAATGAATATCCCCGTCTTTCATGACGATCAACATGGCACGGCCATCGTCGTTGCTGCCGCCGTCTTGAACTGGGCGAAAATCACAGGCCGTAAATTAGAGAAAATCAAAGTCGTCACATCCGGTGCCGGCGCATCGGCTTTGGCCTGTTGCGACATGTTGTGCACTATCGGCATCAAGCGCGAAAACATCATTTTGACCGACCGCGAAGGCGTAATTTTTGAGGGCCGCAATATCGGCATGGATCCGTATAAAATTAAATTTGCGTCGAAAACAAAAGCACGCACATTGACCGAAGCGTTGAAAGACGATGTCGACGTGTTTTTAGGATTATCGGCGGCAGGCGTGCTCAAGCCCGAGATGGTCAAGAACTTGAATAAAAAACCGCTTGTGCTTGCGCTGGCGAACCCGACACCCGAGATCATGCCCGAAGAAGTTGCCGCCATTCGCGACGACGCGTTTATCGCCACAGGCCGCTCGGATTACGCGAACCAAGTGAACAATGTGTTGTGCTTTCCGTTTTTGTTCCGCGGCGCATTGGATGTCGGTGCCACCACGATCAACGAGGCGATGAAAAAAGCCTGTGCGATGGCCTTGGCCGAATTGGCGCGCCAAGAAGCGAATGATTTGGTCAGTGAGGCGTATGGCAACAAGACGTTGGAATTCGGCAAAGACTATATCATTCCGAAACCCTTTGATCCCCGATTGATGTTGGTCGTGCCGATGGCGGTTGCGCGTGCCGCAATGGAATCGGGTGTGGCGACGCGCCCCATCACCGATTGGGATGCGTATAAACGTGATTTATCGACCTTTACCAACCGCACGTCGATGGTGATGCGCCCGATGATCGAATTGGCGCAAAAATCGCCGCAGCGCGTGATCTATGCCGAAGGCGAAGAACACAATGTGTTGCACGCCGTCCAAGTGGTCGTGGATGAAAAACTGGCGCGCCCCATTTTGGTCGGTCGTACTAAAGTTATCGAGCAACGTATCCAGAAACTGGGCTTGCGATTAGAAGCGGGCCGTGATTTCACGGTTGTCGATCCTGAAAACGATCAACGCTATAACGATTATTGGCATGCGTATCACAGCATCATGCAACGTCGCGGGATTACGCCGGCGGATGCGAAAATGGTGATGCGAACCAATAATACCGTTATCGCGTCAATGTTATTGCACAAAGGCGAGGGTGATGCGCTGATTTGCGGCGTTGTACGTAAATATCATTATCATTTACAACATGTGCGCAATATTATCGGTCTGCGCGAAGGCATCACGAACCCGGCGGCAATGTTTATGTTGATCATGCCGCAACGTGGTGCGTTGTTTTTGTGTGATACGCATGTGAATTACGACCCATCGGCCCAGGCCATTGCGGAAATGACCGTGTTGGCCGCCGAACAAGTTCGCCGTTTCGGTATCGAGCCCAAAGTCGCATTGCTCAGCCATTCGAATTTCGGATCGCATTCAACGCCAAGTGCTGTCAAGATGCGCGACGCGTTGCAAATCTTGCGCCGGCTTGCGCCACATATCGAAGCCGATGGCGAGATGCATGCGGATACGGCCATCGTCCCTGAGATTCGCGATACGATTTTTCCTGAATCGGTTCTCAAAGGGCCTGCGAATTTATTGGTCATGCCGAATGTGGATGCGGCGAATATTTCGTATAATTTGCTCAAAGTTGTCGCCGATGGCGTGCCTGTCGGGCCGATGCTGTTGGGGATGAAGAAAAACGTGCATATCGTCACCAACGCCGTCAAGCCGCGTGGTTTGGTCGATATCACGGCCTATGCTGCGGCGGTTGCTGAAACCGAATCCGAGGATATCGGTGCTTTGCCGCGCGGGATGTAAATTCGGGTTGGAAAATAACGCGTCGAATGATACAAAAGGATCATGTCGATCCTTCTTGTCCGTCACGCTGAATCTCAGGCCAATATTGATTGGAGCATTTTACGTCATATTGCCGATACCGATTTGGCACTGACGGAAAAAGGCGTACGTCAAGCCGAAGCATTAGGCGTATTCATCGCCGATTTTTTCAAAGCCAATCCGCCGAAAAATAAAATCCGTTTATGGTCCAGCCCCTATCGGCGTACGATACAAACAACAGCAGGGCTTTTAAAATCGGCACGCGATCTTCCGTGGGACGATAATCCGAATGGCGGCATCGTTTTTTACGACGATATGTTACGCGAACGTGAATACGGTCTTTTAGAAGGGTTTTTGGAATCCGAACGTGAGGAACATTTTCCGCATCAGTCGGGTCATTACAATAAATTAAAGAAAAATCAGAATACATACTATGCGCGACCCTATGGTGGGGAAAGTCCTGCTGATGTCAGCGGTCGTCTTCGTCATTTTTACGGATCATTGATGCGCAGCATTGACGAAGGAATCGAAGATCACGTGATCGTGGCACATGGCAATGTCAATGCGTGCTTTTCAATCGGTTTTACGCGCTCGCACCCGATGTTTTTCGAAACGATCGAGATCGGTCATAACACTTCGGTTCTGTTATTCGACCGGTATGATAAAACCGATAAATACGCGGATTACGGATTAATCTATGATCCATCGCAAAATATATACTGTCTAAACAAGCCGAAACATCCCGTTATGCGCGATCTGGCACCTGCTTTGGAACGCTGAAGAATATTTACATTTTTTCTTAACTTGTTTTTATCAAGGACCCGCTTAGTTTGACGGGATGAAGTTTGACGATCTGGCCCCTGATGAAAACGACAAAAACCGTGCGCAGCTTCCTGCGCAAGACGGTGATGCGTCAGTGCACGATACCGAAGCCGATATTGAAGAAGATGAAGATCATTACGGTCTAAGCGACGAGGCCATCAACGATATCTTAGCGGCCGTTCATGCCGAAGATTGGCTGACGGTCGAGCAAGAAGTCTTGGACCTTGAGCCGTCCGACATTGCGCAGTTGTTGGAAAAATCGTCGAAGGCAGATGCGTTGGACATGGTCAAGCACCTGCATGGCGCGTTGGATTCCGAAGTTTATACGTATCTTAATCATGAACGTCTCAAATTATTGTTTGACGTACTTGCGCCGCGCGAGATCGGTGCAATCATCGCTGATTTGGACACGGATGATGCGATCCGGTTGTTGGAAGACCGTGACACGGATGAGCGCCGCGAAATTCTGCGCCACGTGTCGTCGCAAATCTCGACCTTGGTCGAAGAGGGTTTGACATTCCCCGAAGAATCCGCCGGACGCTTGATGCAGCGTATCGTCGTCGCCGTGCCACAATTCTGGACGGTGGGCAAAGCGTGGGATTACATTCAAGCCTTGGGTGACGAATTACCCGAGCAGCTCTATGATATTTTTATCGTCGACCCACGTCATCGTGTGGTCGGTCAAGTCGCAATCGGTCAGTTGTTGCGTGCGTCGCGCCTGCACAAAATCGCCGAGATTGCCAACGAAACCGTACACGTCGTTACCCCCGACACCGACCAAGAAGAAGTGGCAGCGTTGTTCAAGCGCGTGACCTTGACATCCGTGCCGGTGGTAGATGACACCGAACGTTTGATCGGGATGATCACCATCGATGATATCGTATCCGTCGTTGAACAAGAAACATCCGAGGATTTGTTGCGTTTGGGCGGTGTCGCCAGCGACGACTTGGCGCAAAAAACCATGACGACGGCGTATTCGCGTTTCAAATGGTTGTTCGTCAATTTGCTGACGGCGATTTTAGCGTCGGCGGTGGTCGGCCAATTTGAAGACGCATTGCAAC
>JANODM010000108.1:0-3623 GCA_031412695.1 Alphaproteobacteria bacterium | reverse complement strand
TTTTGGACAATTTGCCGACCCGTGCAGGCATGAACGGCATCATCGTGGCCAGCGTAATCTGGGCGATTGCAGGTGGGGCATTGCTGATGACGTATACAAAGTCCGTCAACCTCAAAGAATTGCGCAAAGAACTCAGCGAGTCGGCGGCTGTACTGCCCAGCGTGCCATCAATCAATTACGTACCTGTGTCTCAAGCCCTCGTTCAGCCGCATATCACCAAAATGAAACAGGTGTATAAAAACCTGACCATCGATATGAGCGGACCGGACGTTAAAATCGCGGCCGGTTCGACCCGCGAATTTTCGACCTGGCGTGCAGCTATCGGCGATATCGCCTATGGAGGCAATGGCTGGCGCGTCCAAATGAAAGAATTATGTGCAGGGCGCGATTGCACCGGTTCGCCCTTACAAGCCATCTTGTCCGTTCAACAATTAGACATTAAGATTCCAGAGTCAGTACCAAAGTCATGACCAACAGGGGGACTATATGACCAACACAATGAACACGCGTCAAACTGAGCAAGGCAACGCCTTGTTTCTGATTTTGATCGCCGTTGTTTTGTTTGCCGCGTTATCTTATGCGATCACGCAATCGAACCGAAGCAGCGGTAACGCCGGCCGCGAAACGAATACGATTTCGGGTACAACGATCACGCAATATACATCCGGTATTCGTACCGGTATCACGCGCATGTTGTTGCGCGGTACGTCGGCCTCAGAATTACTATTTAATCCTCCTGCGACCTATTCGGTGACAACAACACGCGAAGTGTTTCACCCGGATGGCGGCGGTGTCGGCTTCCAAGATCCTGATCAGAACGTCGTTGATACAGGCGGTACGTGGTATTATCCAGTAAACAAACCCGTTACCAATATTGCAACAACTGCAGGTGATGTCGTGGCGATCCTCAGCAGAGTCAGACGAGGTATCTGCGAACAGCTCAACCAGCAAATTCGCGGCACGACAGCTATTCCAACAGCGGGTCAAGCCGAAGCAGCTCTAATTGATGCGACAACAGCGATTAGCGGCGTTGACATCAGCGGTCAGCCTTTCGGATGTATCAAACCATCTGACACGACAAACTACGTTTATTACCATGTCCTGGCAGAACAGTAATTAATTCTGCTTTTACGTGTTGGTCTTAATATCCGGGGATGAGAGTTTTTAGCTCTCATCCCCTTTTTTATCGGAGTTCTTTATGACGCATACACTTCGACCATCTGCCTCGAACGAACAGGGCAATGTCTTGTTCTATGTTTTGGTTTGCGTCGCCATCATCGGCGCGCTCAGCTATGTGATGTCGCAAGGATCAGGTGACAGCGCGTCGGGCATGCAGGCCAGTCAAATTTCCGAAGAGATCAAAACTCAGGCGCAGACGATCCGCTCAGCGTTATTGGAATGTAATTTGGTTCATAATTACGGCTATCCGGCCGCACCCGTCTCGGGTCTTGTGGCTGACCTTGAATGTCAGACCGGAGAGGGGCCACCAATAACGTATGAAGATATTTTTTCGGGTACAGGAAACCGGTTTATGCCGCCCACTCCAAAACCCTTTACGACGGGTTGGCAATATGTGATCGATACCGCTACCAATCCTGACAGCATCAGTATTGAATTGACGGATACGTTAAATTGCACAGCGAATGCGGGTTTGCGTTCGGCAATTCAAATTCTAAGCAACCAATATACGTCAGGCGAATTAGTCACCGTATGTGACGGCACAACGGCATCAATCAGAATTTTTATCGTTCAAGGTGTTATCTAAGCTGAGGCCGTAAAACGGCGCACGATTTGTACGATACGATCTTCGCTGATTGGTTTTTTCAAGACGCCTGCAAAACCCATCTTAGTTGCTTTGGCCAAGACATCCGACGACTCATCCGCCGTGATCAAAATAACAGGGGCGGTGCGGCCCGTATCACGGTATTCAGGCATAAAATCGAAGCCACCCAGGGGTTGCATCTGCAAATCCAGAAAAACTAAATCGACAACGTTTTTTTCCAAAAATTCCAACGCCGTCAAACCGTCGGGGGCTTCTGATACGGTGCAATTCATTTTCGTTAAAAAAGCGCCCAGCAAGTGACGGAATGGTGCGTTATCATCGACGACCAAAATGTGATGTGATTTCATGATGCAGCACCCTTTCAGCCCTTATTTTATCGTGTTATAAAACAAAGACAATGAAAAAACACTCGATGACCATCGCCGGACACCGCACCAGTCTCAGTTTGGAAGACGAATTTTGGGTTGAGCTGAAAGGTATTGCAGACACGCGCGGTATGTCGCTGAACGCTTTGGTGACGGATATCGATAAAGACCGCAACTTGACGATTAATCTGTGCAGCGCGCTGCGTTTGTTTGTGTTGGCGAATGTAAAGAGTAATTAATCACAATGCGTAATGCTTGCGAAAGCGAGCATCTTTTCATGAGACCCTCGCTTGCGCAAGGGTTACGAATCATTGTTATCGTCCGCCGCCTAAGAAATCGTTCAGCATCTGTCCGCCCAATTGTTTCAACGCATCATTCGGATCCTGTTTTTGAGCAGGGGCCTGTTGTTGTGTTGTCGGTGCAACCGGTGCCGTAGGCGGTGTGGCCGTGGGCGCGGTCGGTGTGTTGATGTCACTACTATTATTAGTCGGCGCAGCCTCTGGGGCTGGCTGCGATGGCGCATCCGGTGTCACGACAGGTGCTGGTGGGGCTGTTGCAGGTTGTGGTTTCGGAATGCCCAAGAAATCATTTAATTTATCCTGCACTCTGCCTTGCAATTTTTCGGTTGCTTTCTGCGCATAGAATTGCGTGAACGAGCGTGTGTCGAAATTTTTCTGCGGCGCGTTCATTGGCCCTGTGACAGTCAATGCAAGCGGTGGTAAATTGCGTTGCTCGATAAAGCTGATCTGGCCTGACAGATTGACCGTTTTCGGCGGTAAGTTCACCGTACCGTTCAATGCCATCTGTGTTTTTTGCGTTTTGATGATCGTGTTTTGAACTTGAACAATACCGTTGCGGATCGTCACAGGAATAGTGACGTCACCGATTGGCGTTTGGCCGCCAGCACGCGTTTGGTCGATGATAGCGGCAAAATCCGTCAGACTATTCGGGCGATCCAATTTCTCAGCCAATGCATCCAAATCGATGCCGTTAACAACGCCTTTTTGAACGTTGAATGAACCATCGCCATTCAAGCTGCTGACGATCGTATAAGGTGATGCGCCGTTGAACGTAATTTTTTCGTCAAAATCGACGATCCCTTCCGAGAATGGTTTGCTGCCTAAGGCTTCAAATAATTTTTTCGCATCCGTCTTGACGACATTGATATCGAATGCACCTTTATGCGCTTGGTTTTCTGCGCCGGGCATCAATTGTCCGCTTAGGCTGAAACTGCCCGCGTCGAATAATTTCCCGCTTAGTTGCGATAAATTCATTGTGTTATTCGCAAAGCTCAATACCGTTTTGAAGTCATGTATGATGAATTTCTCATATAATAATTCACCGATAGTGACATCCGCGCTGCCTTGCAGGCCGCGCAACGAACTTAAATTGATCGGCTCTTTTGACCAAGGCTCTTGCGGTGCATTGGTCGGTTTCGCTGTTGCTTGTTGAGCGGTTGTTGCCGTGCTGTCGCC
>JANODM010000107.1:0-5369 GCA_031412695.1 Alphaproteobacteria bacterium | reverse complement strand
GATTGAAAAAACGCCGATCACGTCTCAGGATACGTATCAAACGGTTCATGACCGTCTAAGTGAAATCGGAGCACAGTTAATCGTGAAGACAATTGCGGATTTGCCGCAGATCACGCCGCAGATACAGCCTGATACGGGCGTCACCTATGCGTCGAAAATTACCAAAGAAGAAAGTGTGATTAATTGGGGTTCAAGTGCCGAAGCTATCGAACGCAAATTGCGCGCATTTATCGTGTGGCCAGGTCTGTGGCCGACCTATAAAAAAGAACGTATTCGCTTGCACGATGCTGAGATTGTCGATCAATCCGGCACACCTGGTACAGTAATCGGATTACCACTTATCATCGCGTGTGGCGACAAGGCGTTATCCGTAAAAACGGTTCAACGCGAAGGTAAAAATAAACAAACAGCAGATGAGTTCGCGCGTGTTTCGAATATTGTCATCGGAGACCAATTGTGACCCAACGTTGGAAATTGACGTTGGAATATGACGGAACCGACTTTGTCGGCTGGCAGTTGCAGGATCAGGGGTTTTCCGTTCAAGGCGTTTTAGAAGAGGCTGTTTTCAAATTTTCAGGCGAACGTGTCCGTTTTCATGCAGCAGGTCGAACCGATTCCGGCGTACATGCTTTGGGGCAGGTAGCTCATTTCGATTTAGATTATCTTTTTACGCCCGAAAAAATTCGCGACGCGTTAAATGCCTGTGTACGCCCTCATGCCGTATCAATTCTTTCAGCCGAAGCAGTACCACAAGAATTTCATGCACGTTTCAATGCGGTCAAGCGCTATTACCGCTATGTGATTTGCAATCGTCGCGCGCCTGTATCCGTTGGTAAAAAATATATGTGGCATGTTCACAAGCCGCTTGATCTTGAAAATATGCGCAAGGCAGCATCCTGTTTAATCGGTAAACACGATTTTACCACGTTTCGTGCCTTAGTGTGCCAATCTAAAAGTCCGATTAAATCCATTGACCGCATTGATATCACGCAAGACGGCGACAGGGTATACATCGACGTAGAGGCACCGTCCTATTTGCATCATATGATCCGTAATATTACCGGCACGCTGAAAAAAATCGGTGAGGGGTCTTGGGAGTGGCAAAAAATGCAAGAAGTTCTTGAGGCGCGTGATCGTGCAGCGGGAGGACCTACTGCTCCGCCGACGGGTCTTTATTTCATGAAAGTCGATTATAACGATAACGGCAATAAATAGGGCACAGACGTCCACAAGATGGCCGTTTCGATTTTTTTATCAGGATAGATCTGACTTAAAATCATCTTATAGGCTTGTAACTGGAATTTGTAATGTTCTGATACATCTTCTTCAGTCATTGAAGCAGGACGGTTTGTTTTAAAATCGACAATCAAAACGCGATCCTGCTCAACCAATAAACGATCGATTTGTCCGTTAACATTATATAGGGTTTCATCCAGCGTAATCTGACCCGTAATCGGTACTTCGGCTCGGGATTGTGATGAAAACAGATTGGCAAATCGGTTATCGGATAAAATCGACCAGGCTTCATTATACAACTCAGCAGATTGAACGGCATTCATCGTATAATTTTCAAGAATTCGATTTAAAATAATCGGCTGTTCAAGCTTGTCGAAACGTGATGCAACAGAGAAAAGCTTGTGCAGAATTTCCCCGCGCAAAAAATTCCCCGATCCTGAAGTTGATAAAGGGCTGAATACAGCCTGTGCTTTGCCTGGTAATTGAGAAGGACGTAACGGAAAATAAGGTAACGGCTCGGGTGCAGGTTTGTCCATCAAATCATCGCGGAAAGAAAGAGCATTTGTAGTTCGCGATTCGTCTATTTGAGGGAGTTTGATTTTCGCTTGCTTAACAATCGACAAGCCATCTTGCTTGAGAATAGAAAATGTCGAAACAGGGTGATTGGCACTGGAAATGGCTTCAGAAGCGATTTCATACCATGACTTAAATTCTTTATTTGAATTTCTCTTTCGGTCACAACCGCAAATGATCAATCGTTCTTGCGCCCGCGTCAAAGCAACATACAGTAACCGATAATATTCATCAAAATTATCATTTAATAATTCTGCTGCTTCTGCTGTAAACAAAGGATGCGTGCTACCGGGCTGCATGGCCCATAAAAAGATATCATCTGATTTGCGCCATAATACGTTTCGGGTAGAGCCGTAGCCTTTTGTCTTAGAATTGGAATCGACCATATACACGATGGGGGCTTGCAACCCTTTTGATCCGTGAACCGTCATGATGCGGACATGTGTTTCGTCTGTGCCTGCGTTATGCGATTTAGTTGTGGCCGCACTATGCAGGAACCATGTCGTGAAGCCTTGGTTCGAAAATGTATTTTTCTGTTGATAGGATATAACCGTATCCAGAAATTGGTCTAACACATCTTCGACATCATAACCAAGACGGCGTATCAATGCGTTTTTACCACTGTGAGTATTCGCGGGACAAGGGTGGCTGAGAAGAATGTGAAAGAAATGATACGGGATATTATCTTCTGCGGCTTGCAATAAATGTTTGTAATAGGAAACAATCTGTTGAATCAGCGGTACGGAACTGGCTGTCAAGTTATCCCACAACGAATTTGGACGCTTAAATGTCAAATCGTACAAATCTTGTTCGGAAAGTCCTATAAAAGGTGACTTCAAAAAGCAAGCTAATGCATAGTCGTCAAACGGGTTAAGACAAACGCTTAGAGCAGTCAAACAATCTTGAACCACAAGTTGGTCGCTTAATAAGATACGATCGACGCTGCGGACTTGGATATTTAAATCTTTAAAAGCTTTGACTAGAGGGTTAACCATCGGATTTCGTTCACGAACCAAGATCATGATATGACCCGGTTTTAAACGAACTAGTTTTTTGTTTTCCGTTATATATGTTTCCGCATCAAGAAGATTTTTGACATGCGTCGCAACCTCTTGAGCAAGGATATAATCGCTTTTCTTATCTTCTATGACTGGAACAAGCGGCCATATATCGATTTGCCCTGGATAATCTTGATAATGGGCTTCGTGTTTAATGGGTTCATCAAGGTGACTAATACGTGATCGCAAGTCTTCGTCTTGGAATATCGTGTCGACAAAATCCAAAATAACCGACGATGACCGATAATTTTCAATAAGAGATAGGTCATCGTAGGGGTGTTGTTTGATGCCGGCTTTTTCCTTGAATCGCTCTTTCATGACCGAAAACGATTCAGGGTCAGCATTTTGAAAACTGAAAATAGATTGTTTTTCATCGCCAACGACGAAAATCGTGCGGGGTGGCGACTGACCGTTACCTGGCGTTTCAAAGAATTCGTCAACTAATTTGTCGACAATATTCCACTGAGAAGGGCTGGTGTCTTGAGCCTCGTCCAGCAATAAATGATCGATTCCCGCATCCAGCTTATACAAAACCCACTGACAATTAGACAACTCGGTCAATAGTTTTTCCGTCAACAAAATTTGGTCTTCGTAATCCAGTAAATTTGCAGCACGTTTAAGTTTTTTATACTCATCCAAAAGCGAAATGCAGCATAAATATAAAGATGTACTGCACATCAATAAGTCAAGTGAACAAAGTGCTTGTTTATACTCGAACGCTCTTAGAGCTTCACTTTCCAGAAATGCAATCAGCTCGGTCTGGTTGGGGTCAATCCCGCTGAGCAAAAGCTTGGTAATCGTGTTTTTGTCAGTCAGAAAAACATCGCAATAGGCTTCGCATGTCGGTGTTTTGATGAAATCAAGAATATTTTTACCCGTCTTTCGAGGGGTGGCCGCTTTGCAGGACAGTAAAATATCAGCGAAACCACGCAGTTTTGCATGCGGAATGCCTGACAAAAATGTGTCATTCAGCGATTTTAATGTTGTATCGGGCGATATCCCAATTTGATCAGCTAGATACGATTTGTATGACTCAAATCCTTTAACACCACCAAATCGTTTGGCTAATATATCTAATTTGTGCCGTTTTTTGATGACACTGGTGATCAAGGAATCTTGCACGTCCTCTGATATCCAGTCATACAAAAAAGCCAAGGCTTGAAAAAGTTCTGGGTTTGAGTCGGCCGATGTGCGAAGCAACAGATTTTGCTTAGCACGAGCAAGCAAGGCATGACTTTGCAGGTCGTCACAAATTTCAAAATTACCGTTGATACCCGCTTCAAGTGGAAAGCGGCTTAAAACGGATTGGCAAAAAGCGTGGATCGTCATGATACGCATGCCACCCGAGGCCTGCAGGATCTTTGGTAACAAGGTACGCGCTGCTGTACGCTCATGGCCATGCGGTGTTCGATCTAGTAATTTATAAAGATCGTTTTGCAAATCGTCGTCATTTGACGTCGCCCATATCGTTGTGATGTGGGAAATACGATCTAAAATTTCGGCTGCTGCTGGCTTGGTATAGGTAATACACAATAATTTTTCAGGCGCATTACCGGCTAATAAAAGACGCAAGATGCGATTGACAAGAACCCTTGTTTTCCCTGTTCCTGCCGACGCAGATACCCATACGGAAGACACAGGGTCTGCAGCTTTGATCTGGTTCGTTTGGGAAAAGGAAATCATGGAGTTTCCTCTTCGGTGTCTTCAGAGGAAGCGACTGCCCATTCTGCAACACGTTTCAAATGTTTATAATTATCGTGCCGATCAATCGCAGCGGCTTCGTAGGTTTTACCTTCACCATAATATTCAGCTAAAAGGCGTTCCATATTTGCTTTATTTAATTTGATAAGTTCATCACTGTTTAAAAACTCTTCGACTACCGCAGGCTGACGCTCGGTTCCCGGTAATCGAATATAGCGCAGTGAATGAATCGTCGGATAATCCTGGTTAAAAATCAAACCTAACAAAGGCAATTGCGGCGATGACCCGTCCGCTAATTTCGAACGTTTGGGCGCAAGGCCTGTTTTATAATCGGTAATCGTCAAACCTTCTGAACTCGCATCCAATCTATCGGCTCTACCACTTAAGCTGAATACGCGACCGTCCGGTAAAGGGAAATTATATGATTTTTCCGTTTCAACCAAGATCTCGTGGCTGATGGCGTTTGTCTCATCAATAACCCATTGCTTGATATTGCCAAGACGGCTTGTCCATTTCATCTGTTGTGAAGGGTTTAGCGAATATTGCGCAAAGACTGAAGCTGAAATTGCGTCAAAACGGTTTCCAGGATCAGAAGACAGATGAGCCTTTTCGGAAAAAAAGTTTTCAATAACTTTGTGAACGGCTGATCCCCAATCCATCATGGAAATGGATCGATCCAAGTCATCCTGCGGATATAAATTCAAAATATTCTTTGCATAGATCGTATAGGGGTCGTTTTGCCATTTTTCAACGGATGTGACACCCATCTTTAACGGCCTGTCTTTGACGGGCGGGTTTGGA
>JANODM010000106.1:0-3786 GCA_031412695.1 Alphaproteobacteria bacterium | reverse complement strand
ATCAAATCAGGCTTGATAGACGCACCGATCAATATCGCTTGCTTTCCCGTTTCGCTCTCCTCGATTTTGAAATCGGAAGCATCCAGGAAAATCTTCAACATTTTTCTGATTTGCGGTTCGTCATCGACGATTAAGATCGTGTTCTTTTTCTCGTGCATAGGGGGCGCCTTTAAAAAATGTTAGAAGAAAATATTATAAACAATAATGACAGGAATTGGAATTCCTATGATCCACATCAGCAAGCTACGCATATTACATCCTTGTTTAAGGGGTGTTTTTTGATCGCTATGCCCTGCAAGTTAACAGCATACACATAAAAATAAGACATCCTAAGGACGAGTCTGTTATAAAAAACCTATAAAGATGGCTTCAATTCATTGAACTTTCCATCTTTCAAAAATTTCAAGACCGCGTGCCATGCTTTGCGATCATGCGGAAAGAACGTATGCGATACTGATAAAACGGCATGATCGGACATTCCGTCCAATTTGGTACTATCGATGGATACTTTGCCGTCATTCGGCTTACCGATGATCCACGATGCAATCGGATCAATCGTTCTGTTACCTGCCAAAATACCGGTCTCGTAATCAACCGCTCCGAAAATATGTTTGAAACTCGTTTGATCTGTTATCAATTGCTGACCCGCGGGGCCATAAGACCATTTGTAAAACTTCCAAGAAGCTACTTTATCCGCAACTTCGCTGCCCTGATTAGGTGTTCCCAACATGACCACGCGACCAAGATGTTGGGGGCGATATTTGTGAATATAAGCCCTGGCGACTAAGCCACCCATCGAATAACCGACAAAATGTACTTTACCGCTATGTTCTTCAAGAAATGGTCTGACGTGCAGGTGAATAGCATCGATAATCTGTTCAATCGAATATTTCGTCGACTTGTATCCGATGTTTAACGTAGCATAACCCGATTTTTTTAGAAATTTCTCTAAACCGCGCATACTCCAGGACGTTCGAAAAATACCGTGCAGTAAAACAACCACTTCATCCATAGGATAACAAACCTTTTCCTAACTTATCATCATGCTATAATAAACGGAAATTTCTGTTATATTAAGGCCTGAAATGAGCTTTTTCTCTACAAAACGTTTTTTACCGCTGTTTTTAACGCAATTCCTTGGGGCTTTTAACGACAATTTGCTGAAAAACGCTTTGGTGATGCTGGTAACGTATCGCTTGGCAACTCAAACGGGCGAAAATGCTCAAGTTTTGGTGACGCTGGCTGCGGGGCTTTTTATTCTGCCGTTTTTTCTTTTTTCAGCTACGGCAGGGCAGCTCGCTGACAAATTCGAACGATCTCAGATTATCCGTATCGTCAAAATTGTCGAAATCGTATTGATGGTATTGGCATCGATCGGATTCCTGTTTCAAAATATTTATTTTTTGATGTTCGTTTTGTTCAGCATGGGCGTTCATTCGACATTTTTCGGGCCCTTGAAATATGCTTTGCTGCCCCAACATCTTAAAAAAGAAGAGTTGCTTTCCGGAAATGCTTATATCGAGGCAGGAACTTTTTTAGCTATTCTTTTAGGCACGATCCTTGGCGGTCTTTTGATTTTACAGCCGCACGGGGATTGGTTGATTTCCATCGGACTTATCGGTGTCGCCGTTATTGGCTATCTCACCAGCCGGTTTGTCCCTTTTGCTCCTGCTCACGATCCCGGCCTTGTGGTTAAATATAATATATTTACCGAAACGGTTCGACTAGTCCGCGATAGCACGCGTAACAAAAATGCTTTTTTGTGTATTTTAGGAATTTCATGGTTTTGGTTCGTAGGGGCTACGTTTTTGTCGCAATTTCCTCCCTATGCCAAAGATGTGCTCTATGCGGATGAAACAGTCGTTACCTTTTTCCTGACGATTTTTTCGGTCGGTATCGGCGCAGGGTCTTTTTTGTGCAATAAACTTTTAAAAGGACGCATTAGCGCAACCTATGTGCCGCTTGCCGCCATCGGCATCAGTCTATTTGCTGTCGATTTATCCTATGCCAGTGCACATGTTCTGTTGATGCCCGATGCAAAGTTGATGAGTCTTGCTTATTTCATTCAATTTACTGCGCATTGGCGGATTATAATTGATCTGTTTTTACTCGCTGTTTGCGGTGGTCTGTACATCGTGCCGCTCTATGCTTTATTGCAACATAGCGGTGAAGCCAAATATTTGGCGCGTTTGATTGCTGCAAATAATGTCATGAATGCTTTGTTTATGGTCGTATCCGCTTTGGCAATATTAGCTATGATCGCTTTGTCGCTGACCATTCCGCATATTTTTCTCGTTGTTGCTGCGGTTAACGGGTTTGTTGCGATTTATATTTGCAAACTTTTACCCGATGCTCTTTTAAAAACGATGTTGCGCGGTGTTTTTTCGCTGTTGTATCGCGTAAAAGTAAATGGCCTGGAAAATTACGAAGCTGCAGGGGATCGCGTTCTTGTGATTGCCAATCATACTTCTTTTCTGGATGCGGCATTAATTGCAGCCTATCTGCCCGACAAGATAACATTTGCGATTAATACGCATATTGCTTCGACATGGTGGATGAAGCCTGTTTATTACTTGGTCAATGTTCTGCCGCTTGATCCCGTCAATCCGTTAGCGATTAAAACGCTTATTGATACACTGAAGAGCGATCAAAAATGCATGATTTTTCCTGAAGGTCGCATAACTGTCACAGGGTCGTTGATGAAAATCTATGAAGGCCCAGGTATGGTTGCCGATAAATCCGGAGCCAAGCTGGTACCGATTTTTATAAACGGTGCACAATATACACCCTTTTCACGTCTGCGCGGCAAACTGCGCTTGCGCCTTTTTCCGCAGATTACATTAAATATTCTTCCTCCGCATCATTTCAATTTGCCCGACGATGTCCAAGGACGTAAACGCCGCCAATTGGCCAGTGCGCAACTTTATGATTTGATGTCCGGCATGACGTTCGCCAGCAGCCCTTTGGATCAAACGCTTGCCGAAGCCTTGATCGAGGCTCGTTATATTCATGGCGCACGCCATGTGATCGGGGAGGATGTCGAGCGTAAGCCCCTTGCCTATAACAGGCTTATCACGCGATTTTTTATTTTCGCTTCTGCTCTTAAACCGCTTGTCAAAGAAGAGTCGACGATCGGGCTGATGCTGCCCAACTCGCTTGGCACATGCGTCAGTTTCTTCGGTCTGCAAGCTCTTGGGCGCGTACCTGCCATGCTGAATTTTACGGCGGGCGCGAAACAAATCTCAGCTGCCTGTACGATGTCTGGCGTATCAACTGTTTTAACGTCGCGACGCTTTATTGAACTGGCTCGTCTGGATGCTATTATTCAAAATCTATCCGATCAGGGTATTCGCGTTGTGTACGCTGAAGACGTCAAAAAAAGCGTTTCCGTGTTTAATATTCTTTACGGATTTATTGCGTCTCAATTCCCGCTCTTGTGTTATCGCCGTAGAAATCGCCACATTACACCCGACAGTGCTGCCGTTATTCTTTTTACCTCAGGATCCGAAGGCACGCCCAAAGGTGTGGTCCTCAGCCATCGTAATATTTTGGCCAATCGATACCAACTGGCCAGCCGTATCGATTTCGGACCGCAAGACAAAGTGTTTAATTGCTTACCGATGTTTCATGCTTTTGGTTTGACGGCAGGGACGTTGTTACCGCTTTTGGCGGGTATTCGTACGTTCTTTTACCCCTCACCGCTTCATTACCGCATCGTACCTGAATTGATCTATGACACAGGTTCGACGATTTTATTCGGTACCGATACGTTTTTAGCCGGATATG
>JANODM010000105.1:0-4347 GCA_031412695.1 Alphaproteobacteria bacterium | reverse complement strand
CAACCCCTTTTTTGAGGTCAAGGCGTAGAGTAGATCCTTGATTAGCTATGGGAAGTAAAGGAAACAGTAGGAAGCGTAGCTTAAATGTCCCATGAAATGGATCATATTAAAGCGTTCATTGAACCCACTCACCATCATCATGCGCAACCAGTGTAGTGGTTCATTCCAGACCCGGACCCAAGAAGGGAGATGACCACGAGGAAAGTAAGTTATTACAGTGCAATCCCTCTGGCTAATCCATAAATCGTATAGCCTGTTAAAACTAGAGTAAGTAGAATAGCAATAACAGGAATTACAGGAATGCCCTTGATGCTTCCGGGTATTCGAAACGGACGCTTCAAGTCTTTTTTCGTTATGCGCAGTCTTATAACAAAGAAATTAACGGCCAAAAACGTAATAAAGATGAAAAAGTTTGCCATTAAGGCGACAACTTCGATTTTTCCAATTAATGCAAATAAGCCCATTACACTTACTGTTAATACTAAAGCAAGCTTAGGTGTTTTGCGCTTTTCAGATACATAGGAAAATTTTTTCAATAACGGGTGATCTTTTGCTATGCTTAGAATAATCCGTGAACTGCCAAGCATATTTGATAAAATAGTATTTGAAGTCGCAAACAAAGCAATTGCAGCTATAATCAACATTGCTTTATCACCAAATCGGACGCCGACGATGTCTGCTATCGTATGGCGCGACGAATTCTACAGTGGCCTGAGAATTGAGCAGATCGCCAAACGAGAAAATCTTAGTGCCCGTTACGTAGGCCGTCTTATCAATGCTAGCCTTGAAGTACACTGCGCCTGATATCTCCCTAATCGTCTACAAAAAATCCCTGTTATTTTCGAGCCTTATTCTGTAGGGAGGTGATACCATTCCTGCGAATGCCTGATTTTCTAGGCTTAAATCCAATGCCGAAGTGACCTGAGTAATTCAAGCTCTGAGAAAAAATCAAAATTCCCTGTTATTTTCCCTGTTAGCAGGGAATTCTCTAAAGTCCGGTCGCAAAAAAGCCCGCACATTGCGGGCGTAAATGCGATATTCTCAGGTATTCAAGAATATCAAAGACTAGATGGCGGACAGGATGAGATTTGAACTCACGGTACGGTTTCCCGTACACACACTTTCCAGGCGTGCGCCTTAAACCACTCGGCCACCTGTCCGTAGGGGGTGTTTTACACGATTTAAGCCCTAGAATGAAGCCTTTTCTTTACCTATTTTTCAGCACCTTGAGATGATTTTAAGACGATGAATGTGACGATTTACCGACTTTGCGACCGACCTGAATGGGCTAATACGTGCCGCTCTTGGGACTTGGCGGTTTGGCCGCGCACACCTGGGAATGAGGCATTTTTCGCCGAGCATTACACAGGGGCCGCTGCAAATCAAAAGACGTTATGCCCGCATGTGTGGGTGGCGGCTGTTGACGATATGCCGATCGGCATGATCAGCATGGTGACGGATGATCATCCCGATTTCATCGAATTATCGCCGTGGTTGGCATCCGCTTATGTTGTGCCGACGATGCGGCGCAAAGGCGTTTTTCGAAAATTGCATGATACGTTGATTGATTTTGTGCACCATGAAAAGCTTTTAAAGCTTTTGTATGTATACACGCACCTAGATTTTACTTTGTTCGGCTGAGATGTATTACAAACAACGCATGATCCATTCAAACCGGACGAAGAAGTCACGATCTATACCAAGCGTTTTTAAGCCCAGTCGATATTGCCGACATGCGCGCGATATCTGTCGTATAATTCTTGCATCGTGCGTCGGCTGGCGGGATTGATCGTCAACATATACAAATCCATGCCGCGCATCGTTTTCTTAGAAAAACTGACGGATTCCAGGCCCATACGTTTGCCAAGACGATTACCGGAAAACGTTGTCGGATTAGCCAAAAAATATTCCAATGGTATATCGCGATACGTATGGGTCATGCGATGTGCAACGCCTGCAACCAAAGCCGCCGTGCAGCGCGACCCTGATACAGATCCTTTATCACGCACGGCAATGCCGGCAAAATAAACCGCTCGACACAGATGAAGATGCTCGGGGGCCAGGATATGTTCAGGGCCGATATCTTCTTCCATAAGATTACGTTCCAGCATCAGATCCAAGGCTGCGGAGGTCAGAGGCAAAAAATCGGCATAGCCGTGTACGACATTGTTTTTGGCGGCCATAATCAATACGTCCGGATTTTTATCGTACCACGCATGCGCGGTTTCAGGGGTTGCCGTGTCAATGCTGAAATACGTGCAGGCAATCGCATCGACCTGAGGCACTAGCGTGGTCGAAGAGGCAGTGAGCAGATCAAATGCCATGACCATTACAGTTCGGACAACGCCATGCGTTTAACTTGAACCAAGGCGCGTTCGACGGCGGCTTCGTAATTTTGCCCTTTGGCAAGGCTGACAACAAGAGCCGCAGCAAAAGCATTTCCGAAACCTGTACGACGATCAGGTATTTTGCGCAGCAAGCGCGGGGCGCCGAACGTCAATTGTGCATTCGACGTTGCCAATAAATGTGTCGTTTGGTTTTCTTGAAATTCACCATTGCGCAATAACACGGTTTTGCATCCGAAACCCAACAACATATCGGTGGCTTTGACCATATCGGTCGGGTCCGCGATGGTGATGCCCGTCAAATGTTCGGCTTCGCGCACGCTTGGGGTGATGATATCGGCCAGGGGGCAAATATCGTGTTTAAATGATTCGATTGCCGCATCCAATTTGGCCTGATCTTTTTCATCGATCGGCAAACACGGATTAGCCGCGACGGGAATATGACGTTTTGCTTTGTGCTCGCGCAGTACGGCGCAGATTTTTTTCTGCGTGTCGATATCACCGATGTAACCGATTTGCACAGCATTCAACAGACGCGCGCCCATGCTGATCGACAATTGATTGATGATCGTCTCGGCAGGCAGATAAAAAGCGGGAACCGGGTGTTTTTTGTCTTTGGTCGTATCGATTGCGGTTACGATCGGATAAGGCAGATGACCCATATCCGTGACCATGCGCATGGATCGGGCGAGGCCGACATTGCTGGCACTGGACAGGCCGCTGATGACAAGGACGTTTTGTTGCATGGACTTAGTATGCCGCGCTGACGGTTAAGTCTTTACAAACACCATAAAACAATTATTTTTCAATGGCTTGATAAAACTTAAACCGATTGCTCTCCGCCGACGGGCACTGCTGAAGACGGTTTGGTTTTGATGATTTGTTGCTGTTCGGGCAATGGTGCATCAGGGCGATCAATTTTTCCGCCACCGGCCAGAACTTTAATCTCATCGCCCGTCAATGTCTCATACTCCAACAACGCTTTGGCGACGGTATTCAATTCCTCACGATGCGTGGTCAACAAATACGTCGCTCGCTCATACGCGTTATCGACGATACGACGAACTTCTTCGTCGACCATGCGCGCCGTATGATCGGACATGTTTTTCGTCTTGCTGACAGAGTGGCCTAAGAACACTTCTTCGCTGTCATTCGAATAACGGATCATGCCTAATTTTTCCGACATGCCCCATTCCGTGACCATGCGGTTGGCCATGGATGTGGCCATTTGAATGTCGGCGCTGGCACCGGTCGTAATTTTTTCAGCGCCGAATTCCAATTCTTCGGCAACACGTCCGCCCATAGCCACAGCCAAATCGGCTTTGATTTTTTCCAACGCCAACGAGACGCGGTCGCCTTCGGGCAAACGCATGACCATGCCTAATGCGCGGCCACGCGGGATAATCGTCGCTTTGTGAATAGGGTCGGATGCAGGCTCGTGAATCGCAATAATCGCGTGCCCTGCTTCGTGGTACGCCGTCAAACGTTTTTCTTCGTCGCTCATCACCAATGTTTTACGCTCTGCGCCCATCATGACTTTGTCTTTGGCCAATTCAAAACATTCCATGTCGACGGAACGCTTGTTTTTGCGTGACGCCAACAAGGCGGCTTCGTTAACCAAATTCGCCAGATCAGCACCTGAAAACCCGGGGGTGCCGCGCGCCAATGTTTTCGCATTGACGTCTTTGTCCAATGGTACTTTGCGCATGTGGACGCCCAAGATTTTTTCACGGCCTGCGATATCGGGGTTGGGTACGACAACCTGGCGGTCAAAACGGCCGGGACGCAACAAAGCCGGGTCAAGCACGTCAGGACGGTTCGTTGCTGCAATTAAAATAACACCTTCGGATGATTCAAATCCGTCCATCTCAACCAGCAATTGGTTCAAGGTTTGTTCGCGTTCATCGTTGCCACCGCCTAAGCCTGCGCCGCGATGACGGCCGACAGCGTCGATTTCATCGATAAAGATAATGCATGGCGCGGATTTTTTCGCTTGTTCAAA
>JANODM010000104.1:0-1724 GCA_031412695.1 Alphaproteobacteria bacterium | reverse complement strand
GACACGAAATGGATATTGAGACCTTTGTCGTTGAACGGTTTCAACGCTTCGACGACCATTTTCGGACCTAAATCCGATCCGCCGATGCCGATATTGACGATGTCCGTGATATATTTGCCCGATGCGCCGCGCCAGGTACCGTTACGTACTTTGTTTGCGAAATCATAGACGCGTTGCTTGACCTCGACGATGTCCGGCATCACGTTTTTACCATCAACATTGATTACCGCATCATTCGCAGCACGCAAAGCCGTATGCAGGACAGCACGGTTTTCAGTTGTGTTGATCGCATCACCCTGAAACATACGCGTACGCCATTCAGGTAATTTTTGTTGCTCGGCCAAAGCGATAAGCAAATCCAAGGTTTGTGGTTTCAACCAATGGCGACTGAAATCCAGTTTCAAACCTTGGATCGCGGTCACATTATTGTCATCGCGGTTGTGACGCAAATGAAAATCACCGAATTCGGCCGCATGCGCCGCCAGGTTTTTCCATGCTTTGGATTCCGTTAATGTACTCATTTTTTCGTCTCTGATGTGTTCGTTTTAATGGCAGGGCCGACGATAATCGTGGTCAATTGATCGACATGAAGGCGTTGCGCGGCAACGCGTTTAATATCGTTGGCAGTGACGGCGTTGATCTGGGCGGCACGAATATCCAATGTATTTGCGGGCAGATTATCTTCTTGTAACTGTAATACGACACCGGCGATCATGTCGGTCGACGTCAACGCAAGAGGCAATGACCCGATCAAATACGATTTTGCTTCGGCAATCTCGTCATTCGTCAAACCGTTCTTGGCGACATCCGCCCAGATTTTTTTAATGACTGTAATTGCTTCATTGGTTTTAGAAGCATCGATGCCCGATTGCACCAACCATAAAGGCGACAAGTCATATGGCGCAATCGATGTCGACACACCATAGGTAAGGCCGCGCTTGACGCGCACTTCGTTCATCAAACGGCTGGAGAATTGACCGCCACCCAAACTGAAATCCAAAATGCGCGCCGCCCACCAATCTTTGTCCTGACGCGCCAGTCCCGATTGAGCCATGATCACGACGGATTGCGTACCGTCCCATGGCACGTGAAACGTTTTGCCGCCATTCACCGGATCGATTTCAGATGCAGACGAATTATCTTCACAGGACGGCCACGCGCTAAAAAGTTTATCGACGATGCTTTCGGCTTGAGGCTTCTTGATATCACCTGCAATGGCAATCACCAGATTTTCCTGGCAAAAAATCTGTTTTTTATAATTTTTCAAATCATCTGATGTCAAAGAGGCTATCGATTTTTCCGTGCCATCCACCATGCGCGAATAGACATGTCCAGGGAAAAGCGTTTCAAATAACGCTTTGGAGGCCAACCAACCCGGATCAGCATTCTGAAAACGCTGATTGCTGCGGATGGCTTGTTTCATCCGTTCGACCGCATCGGGTGCAAAATGCGGATCATTCAATGCGTCGTCAAACAATTCAATGGCGATATCCTTATATGTTGTTGTGGTTTTCAAAGACCCGACGAAACGGTCGCGGCTGGCTGAAAACCCCATCCGGATTCCGTAGGAATCCAATGTATTCTGCACGGTTTCGGAATCACGCTTACCTGCGCCTTCATCCAAGGTCGACGACAACAATTCCGTCAAGCCTTCTTTGCCAACAGGATCATTTTGGGCGCCGCCGCGCAAGGAAAACTTGATGGCGAAAACCGGAATGCCCTTG
>JANODM010000103.1:0-2872 GCA_031412695.1 Alphaproteobacteria bacterium | reverse complement strand
AAAAAAACCTTGAAGATTTAAAACGTGCCATTATCGAAAACAATGCGGATTTAGGCATTGCGTTTGACGGTGATGGCGACCGTATCGGTGCAGTCGATCGTTTCGGAAACGTGGTATGGAGCGATCAATTGATTGCATTATACGCTAAGGACATTTTAAGCCGCGAGCCCGGTGCCGCCGTCGTCATCGACGTGAAATGCAGCAAGACTGTTTTTGATCTGATCGCGGGCTGGGGCGGAAAACCCGTCATCTGGAAAGCCGGGCATTCGTTGGTCAAAGCCAAAATGATGGACACCAAAGCGGCTTTGGGTGGCGAATTATCAGGTCATATCTTTTTCAAAGAAGGATTTTATGGTCATGACGACGCGTTGTATTGCGCGGTCCGTTTATTAAACGTTGTGAACCAATACGGATCTTTAGACGAGTTACGAGCATGGTTTCCGCCTGTGTTCAATACGCCTGAAATTCGCTTCGACGTACCGGAGGAAGATAAATTCGCCATCGTCAAGCGCGCCGCAGCTTTTGTGCAGAAATCAGGCGCAGATGTTTTGGCGATTGATGGGATACGAGTTAGCACACCTCAAGGGTGGTGGTTACTGCGCGCGTCCAACACGCAAAACGCCCTCACCGCCCGCGCCGAATCCACCAGTCAAGACGGCTTGCGCGGATTGGTTGAATCGCTCAAAGCCGCACTAGATGCAGCTGGATGCGTGTATCCTGATCCCTTGTACTAAAAAATGTATGATCTCTCTGTTTTAACCTACACGCTTCTTACGTTTATCGGTTTTATCGCAGGCATGATCGACGCAATCGCAGGTGGCGGCGGTATGCTGACCGTTCCGGCTCTTCTTAGTACGGGTTTGCCTCCCGCTTTAGCATTGGGCACAAATAAACTGCAGGGGACCTTTGGAGCACTCACGGCTACGATCAAATTTTACCGTGCCGGATTAATTTCGTTACGAGAAAATCTTTGGCCAATCGTCACGACATTAATCGGCGCGGTGATCGGCACCTATTGCGTACGTATCATGGATCCATCCCTGCTGAAAAAGATCGTGCCGTTTCTGATTTTATCTTTAGCCGTTTACTTCTACTTCACACCAAAACTAAAAGACGAAAACAGTCATTCTCTGTTGCCGCCTTTAGCGTTTATCGGTTTTTTCGCACCGCTTATCGGTTTTTATGACGGGTTTCTGGGCCCGGGCACCGGCTCATTCTTTATGATTTGCCTGGTTGCGCTTTTCGGTTTAAATGTCCGTCACGCCACAGCCAAAACTAAACTGTTGAACTTTACCAGTAACATTAGTTCGCTGGTCGTCTTTATCTTTGGCGGGCATGTCATTTGGTCGATCGGCTTGCTTATGGGGCTAGGTCAGATCGCTGGTGGATGGACGGGTGCTCATCTGGTTCTTTGGCGCGGCGTTAAAATCATCAAACCGCTACTGATTTTCAGTGCTGTCAGTCTAAGCCTGACCTTGCTGTGGCGTGAATATCATCATCTTTTAAGTTATTTATTTTAAATATATACGTTGCGATTATTTTAATTGACAAAGGTACTTTATGTGTACTATTGTATCACTTAAGTAATACACAGGAACACTTAATGAAACTTGCTCAAGCCATTCTTGCGCTGAAAACCGAAAAGGAAGTGAACAGCTTCCTACAGGATTTATGCACGCCGGGTGAGATCAAAGATTTCAACGAACGCTGGGCGATTGCGCAGGCGTTGCACAAAGGCACCTTGTCCTATCGAGAGATTGCTGAAAAAGTCAAAGCCAGCATTACGACCGTAACACGCGTCGCACGGTTTTTAAAAGACGAGCCTTATAAAGGCTATCAATTGGTTCTGAACCGTCTGAACCACCACCGTTAAACGGTGTATTTTATTTCTTCCTAATCTTACCCTCCCCCGACTTTACCTTTTCATTTTACGGATTTTCTTATGACCGAGATTAACTTCATCGACAGCGATTTATTTCAACCACAGTGCAAGCCCGTTGTCGTCGGCTTGCAAAAAAGCGGTCGTTTATACGATGAAAGCCTGGCTTTTTTCCAAAACCAAGGCGTCGATATCGGCTTTGCAAAGAACGGTCTTTATCAATCCGGTAACACAAATTTGAGTTTTGCTTTCTTGCGCGAAAAAGATATTCCCGGGTTGATTGAGAATGGTGCTTTGGACATGGGTATTGTCGGCAGGAATACATGGGAAGAAAGCGGAGTCGGAAACTTGACCCAGCGATTGGGTGTTTGCCAATGCCGCTTATCTTTGGCCGTACCGGAAGAAAGTACGGTCAAAACTATTTATGATCTGGAGGATGCATCGATTGCGACGTCTTATCCGAATATTTTAAATCAGTTCTTGGCAACTAACGGCATTAGTGGCGTAAAAACTAACTATATAAGCGGATCGGTCGAAACCGCCGCACGATTACGCGGCGATGATGCGATCCTAGATATCGTTGAAACAGGCAATTCGTTGCGTGAAAACAAATTCCGCGAATTGGAAACGGTGATGCAATGCGAAGCGGTATTACTGACATCGAATGTTTTAAACCGCCGCCTTCAATCTCAACCGGTCAATCGCCATCACTTGGCCTTTGCCTAAAAAAACCCCGCATGTTTTGCGGGGTTTTCTTTTTACCAACTTACTTCGAGTGGTGGTAAGTTTTCGATATCAAAACAATAATAATGATATCGTTTTCTAAGCGCGCCATCGGTGTGTAACGTATGGATCGTACCCAACGTTTCAGCTTCTTTGATCATGCCCAAACGTTTGACTACGTTTTCCGATGCCGTGTTTTCACTATCCATGCCGATGTTCACTTTGCGCATCTGCATGACGTCGAACGCATAACGAATAAGCGCGTTTGCC
>JANODM010000102.1:0-4312 GCA_031412695.1 Alphaproteobacteria bacterium | reverse complement strand
GATACGACAGCGGGCAAGTTGAAAAATACAGTCTTGGATTTATTCGAGTAAGGCATGCTAACGGATCTGACGATCAAAGATGTAGTAATTATCGATCATTTGGGAATTCCATTTGATCGCGGCTTTGTCGCGTTGACAGGGGAAACTGGTGCCGGAAAATCAATCATCTTGGATTCGCTGGGGTTGGCTTTGGGTCAACGTTCCGAGGCGCGCCTAGTGCGCCAACAGGCCGATCAGGCATCTGTAACGGCATCTTTCGACAATCTCAGCGATAAAGTGGAAAAGCAGCTCAAGGATATTTTCGCTGAAAACGATTTGGCCTTTGATGCGCCGTTACTGTTGCGTCGTGTGTTATTCAAAGACGGCAAGAGCAAAGCGTTTATCAACGATCAACCTGTCAGCGTCAGTTTTTTGAAAACCATCGGTGACTGCCTGGTTGAAATTCACGGGCAGTTCGAAACGCAGAAATTGTTGGATCCGAAAACCCATCTGCGTCTGTTAGACGATGTCGCAGGTGTGCAAAAAGAAGTCATAGCAGTACACGGCGCGTGGCAGGCATGGCGCGGTGCAATTAAAATTCGTGATGAATTGAATGCGATTTTAGCCGCCGCCGCGCGCGACCGCGAGTTCTGGGCTGATACAGTCAAAGAATTACGTGATCTGAATATGCAGCCGAACGAAGAAGAAGAACTGGTCGCACAACGCAGTCTGATGATGCATGCCGAAAAGATTCTAGAGTCGTTGGCCGAAGCATCACAGGCTATTGGCACCGATCGAAAAGGGGCTAGAGACAGTATTCATTCGGCTCTACGCAGCTTGGAACGTACGCAAGACAAGATGCCCGAAGGTTTTGGCGTCGTATTGGATCGCCTGAGCCAAGCCATCATCGAATTGGATGAAGCAATGGATGGGATCGAGCGCACGGCAGATCAGTTGCAATTCGACCGCAACGCGCAATCCGATACCGATGAACGTTTATTCGCATTACGCGCTGCGGCACGCAAATACGGTGTCGCCGTTGTCGATCTGCCGCAATATTTGACCGACACGGAAGAAAAATTGACATTGGTCAATGACCAAACCCACGCCAAAGAAAACGCTGAGAAAAAAGTCGTCGAAACTAGATTAGCATATGTTGCAGCAGCCCAAACATTGACCGCAAAACGTGTGGCATCCTCCGATAAACTTGCGGCGGCGGTTATGGCGGAACTTAAACCGTTGAAATTAGAAAAAGCGACTTTTGCAGTCGCCGTTGATCAAAAGCCTGAAGAAAACTGGGGTCCAGATGGCGCGGACTCGGTCGTGTTTTTAATCAGCACAAACCCAGGTACGCCCCCCGGACCATTGAACAAAATCGCGTCAGGTGGCGAGATGGCGCGATTTATGCTGGCTCTTAAAGTCGTGACGCAAATCAGCGGGGCCGTGCCGACCATCGTGTTTGATGAGATTGATACAGGGGTAGGCGGCGCGGTCGCAGAAGCCATCGGCTTGCGTTTGAAACGTTTAGGCGAAAGTGCCCAAGTATTTTCGGTGACGCATTCTCCTCAAGTTGCCGCGAAAGGCCATCAGCATTTGAAGATCACCAAAGAAATAGCCAAGAACATGACCCGTACCGTTGTCACACCTTTGGATGATACTCAGCGCCTTGAGGAAATTGCGCGTATGTTGTCGGGTGAGAAAATTACTGTCGAAGCCCGGGCAGCAGCCAATAATTTATTGGACACGAAACCCGTCAAAGTCCAGGCTAATACAAAGGCTAAGCTTAAGAAGCGGGCATGACGTGTCGATGATCAAGGCTAACGATAGCGAAAAAGAAGCAATCAACGAACTCAAGCGATTGCGTGATCTAGTTGCGTATCATGACGCGTTATATTATCAGAATGATGCGCCGGAAATCGAAGATGCCGAATATGACTTGCTGAAAAATGCTATTCAGGTCATTGAAGATGAATTTCCGCATCTCATCACTGCCGATAGTCCGACTCAAAAAGTGAGCGGTAAGGCTTCTGAGAAGTTTAAAAAATTCCCGCATCTTATTCCGATGCTGTCGCTAGGTAACGTTTTTTCAAATGAAGAGCTGGGCGATTTTTTGGATAAGATCCGTCGCTTCCTGGGACTGCCATCAGATGAGAAAATTGACATCGTGGCCGAACCGAAAATCGACGGATTGGCGTGTGCTATTCATTATAAAAACGGTATCTATATATCGGCTGCTACGCGAGGCGACGGACAAACAGGCGAAGACGTGACGGCGAATATCGCGACGGTCAAATCCATCCCCAAAAAATTAAATGCACCGTATCCCGATACGTTGGAAGTTCGCGGGGAAATCTATATGGAGATTGCCGATTTCAGCGCCATGAACAAAGCCCGCGAAGAGGAAGGTGAAGACGTGTTCGCCAATCCGCGTAACGGTGCAGCCGGATCTTTGCGTCAATTGGATCCGACGATTACGGCCAAACGCCCCTTGAAATTTCTGGCTTACGGGGCCGGCCAAAACAGCGACGCGAATTTTGCATCCTCGCAATGGGAATTACGGCAAAAGCTGCGTGCTTTAGGATTTGCCACGAATGAACCGGCACAATTGTGCAAAACGGAACAAGAACTCAACGACTATTATTCTGAACGTCTTAAAACGCGTAACTCGATCCCGTATGAAATCGACGGTTTAGTCTACAAGGTCAATCGTTTCGATTGGCAGGAACGTTTGGGCTTTGTCAGTCGTGCCCCGCGTTGGGCGACGGCGCATAAATTCCCCGCCGAATTGGCACAAACGGTATTGGAAAAAATTACGATCCAAGTCGGACGGACGGGCGTGTTGACGCCTGTGGCCAATTTGAAACCCGTATCGGTGGCGGGTGTTATCGTTGGACGCGCGACGTTGCACAACGAAGATGAAATCGCACGCAAAGATATCCGTGAGGGCGACACGGTCGTCTTGCAACGCGCAGGCGATGTGATCCCGCAAGTTTTGCGCATCCTTGATGAAAAGCGTCCGAATAGTTCTAAACCATTCAAGATGCCGTCGACATGTCCAGAATGCGGTTCCGCCGTCATGCGTCCCGAAGGTGAGGTTGCGACTCGGTGTACGGGTGGCCTTGTTTGTCCTGCTCAGGCCGTAGAACGATTAAAATATTTTGTCAGCCGCGACGCACTGAATATCGAAGGCTTGGGCGATAAAATCATTCGTGAATTTTTTGACTTAGGTTGGGTTAAAAAACCAAGCGATATTTTCGCTTTGCAACGCTACGAAAACGAATTGAAAACCCGCGAAGGCTGGGGTGAAAAATCCGTTACGAAATTATGGACATCGATTGAAAACGCCAAGACGATCGGATTTGACCGTTTTATCTATGCACTTGGTATTCGTCAGGTGGGTCAGGCAACGGCACGCAAATTAGCGCAGTTTTACGGCGATATCCCGCATTGGATTGCGGCGATGATGTCAGCGCAAGATCCCAGCAGTCAAGAAGCGGCGGATTTGCTGAGCATCGAAGATATCGGACCTAGCGTTGCGCGCGACATCATTCAGTTCTTTGCCGAACCGCATAATATCGACGAATTAAATCATCTGAACGATATTCTATCGATCCCATATTTCGAAATTCAAAAAAACACCAATACTCCCGTCGCAGGTAAAACAGTCGTCTTCACGGGCAGCCTGACTAAGATGACGAGGGCCGAGGCCAAAGCCACCGCGGAACGCTTAGGCGCAAAAGTTGCCGGATCCGTGTCAAAAAAAACCGACTATGTGGTAGCCGGCGAAGACGCAGGATCGAAATTAAAAGAAGCCACATCTTTAGGCGTTACCGTGCTGGACGAGGATTCGTGGCTTAACTTGATAGAAGGAGTATAAGATGGATTTCTTGTCGTTAGAATGGTGGGAAGGGGCCAGCTATGTCGTCACTGTCATCGGTTTGCCGCTGGCAATCTGCGTCTTTCTGTTCGAGCAACGTCGCGAGCGTCAAGGTGAGGATGAAGAGATCTTTCAATATTTGTCCGAAGAATACGCCAAGTTTCAAAAACTGGTATTGGATCATTCCGACTTGCACTTGACAGTGTCAGCCGATTCGCCGCCTGCGTTGAATGACGAGCAAGCAGCCCGCAAACGTATCTTGTATGATATTCTGATCTCGCTTTTCGAACGCGCCTATATTTTGGTCTATGAAGATGCGATGGACAAACAAACTGCGCGTTTATGGGCGTCGTGGGAAGATTACATGCGCCATTGGTGCCGTCGTAAAGATTTCCGCGCCGTATTACCGGATTTGCTGGACGGTGAGGACCCCGATTTTCAGGCCTATATGAAAGC
>JANODM010000101.1:0-2859 GCA_031412695.1 Alphaproteobacteria bacterium | reverse complement strand
CTTGGCGGCGATTCCGTCTTTATCTTAGGCTGATTTTTCCTTGGTGGAAACTTTTTTCTTCTTGGCGTCGCCCGTGCCTGCATGAACAAAGACGGGGGTCGTTTTACCTTCGACAACATCTTTATTTACAACGACTTTTTCAAGGTCTTTGTGATCGGGCAATTCGAACATCGTGCCTAAAAGCAAGTTTTCCATGATCGAACGCAAACCGCGTGCGCCGGTGTTGCGCTTAATGGCTTGTTGCGATACGGCTTGCAAGGCTTCTTGGGTGAATTCCAATTCCGCACCATCCATTTGGAACAAGGTTTGGTATTGTTTGACCAATGCATTTTTCGGAGCCGTCAAAATCTGCATCAATGCGGCTTCGTCCAAATCTTCGAGTGACGCGATGACAGGCGTACGGCCGATAAATTCAGGGATCATCCCGAATTTGATCAAATCTTCGGGCTGCACGTCGGCAAAGAGTTCGCCGATGCGGCGTGCTTCAGGATCGGTAACGGTGGCACCGAAGCCGATGCTTGAGGTCCCTTTTTTGCGATCAGCAATCAATTTATCAAGACCCGAGAACGCGCCGCCGCAGATGAACAAAATATTTGTTGTATCGACTTGCAGGAATTCTTGTTGCGGGTGTTTGCGTCCGCCTTGTGGCGGCACAGACGCGACAGTACCTTCCATCAATTTCAACAACGCTTGTTGTACACCTTCACCGGATACGTCGCGGGTGATGGATGGATTATCCGATTTGCGGCTGATCTTGTCGATTTCGTCGATATACACGATGCCTTTTTGAGCGGCTTCAACATTGTAATCGCAGGCTTGCAGCAATTTCAAAACGATGTTCTCAACGTCTTCACCGACATAACCGGCTTCAGTCAAGGTCGTTGCATCCGCCATTGTAAAGGGGACGTCCAAGATTTTGGCGATGGTTTGCGCCAGCAAGGTTTTACCCGAACCGGTTGGACCGATAACCAAGATGTTTGACTTGGCAATCTCGACATCCGTCTTGCCGCTGTTCATGTGTTCGACGCGTTTGTAATGGTTGTGTACGGCAACCGAAAGAATCTTTTTGGCGCGTTCCTGACCGATGACATAGTCATCCAAGAAGGTTTTGATTTCGCGCGGAGTAGGGATGCCGTCGCCGGTTTTCACCAACTCGGAACGATCTTCCTCGCGGATGATGTCCTCGCACAATTCCACGCATTCATTGCAGATGAACACATTAGGTCCAGCAATCAATTTGCGCACCTCGTGCTGGCTCTTGCCGCAGAACGAGCAGTAAAGGGTGTTTTTCTCTTCTTCGGAACCGGTGGTTTTGGACATTTTTGACTCGTGTATTGAAAGGCTTTTCTACTCTCTATGAAACCCCATCTCTGGTAAAGGGGGGATTAACGAAATAGGATTCTTCATCTAGAGTGATTGCTATGCAATTACAGGCTCTGACACCCGACGAATTAGTGAATAATTTCAGTCTTCTGGACGATTGGGAGGCGCGTTATTCATATGTCATTGATTTAGGTAAATATTTACCTGCCTTTCCGGACTCGGAAAAAAACGAACAAAACATCGTGCGCGGATGCACCAGTCAGGTCTGGCTGATTCCAGACAAGGCTGATCCCGGCTGCATTTCCTTCAAAGCCGACAGCGATGCGCACATCGTACGTGGGCTGATTGCGATTTTGACAGTAGTGTATGACGGCGAAACCAAAGAAGCGGTCCAGATGTTCGACATCAAAGCCTTTTTTGAATCGCTAGGTCTTGTCGACCATCTTAGTCCCAACCGCCGCAGCGGGTTCTTTGCCATGGTCAATCGCATTAAAGCCCTTGCCCAATAGCTCAGACTGATTCACACTTGGGCATGCGTATTTTTCTGGCTGTTTTATGTTGCGTTTTTTTGGTTGCACCCGTTGCGCGTGCCGACAAACAACAGGAATTGAAACGCGTCGAAACCGATTTGAAAAAGCATCAAGACACCCAACGGAATTATCGGGCGCAACAAAACCAATTGGAAAAGAAGTTGCGACTGGTGCGCGGTGATTTAATCGACTTGACCGACGACATTCAGACGCATGAAACCGCGTTGCTGAAAATCGGCAAACAACACGCCGAAACGCAAAGCAAAATCGACAAGACGAAAGAAAAATTATCCGACCGCAGACAGGCTTTGGCGCAATTGATCATGGCATTACAACGTTTGAACCGTATGCCGCCCCAGGCATTGTTGGCACGACCTTCTACGCCAATTGACACGGCAAGGTCCTTCAATTTGCTGCAACATGTGGTGCCTAACGTGTCTGCTGAAGCCGCCGAAGTCAAAGAAATTTTGCAAGAACTTGCAGAGTTGCAGAAAAAACAGGACAGCCAAATGGCTGATTTGAAAAAGCAACAAAGCGATCTGACACGCAAGCGCGTCTCGTTGGAAAAGATCTTAGCAGAACGTCAACAATTGCTCAAAGAAACCGCGCGCAATCAGGACAAAGCGGCGCAAAAAGTAGCGGCATTGGCATCACAAGCAAAGGACTTGCGCGATTTGCTGGCGAGTATCGAACGTCAGGAACCCGTTCCTGCGCATCGACCGATGGCTGCCATGCGTAACACTTTTAAGTCCTGGATGGGCGGTGCGTCAAAACTGCCCGTATCGGGTACGATTAAATTAGGCTATGGCCAATCTATGCCGGGCGGTGGCATCAGCAAAGGCGTTAGCATCCAGGCCACGTCAGGGGCCATCGTGACAGCACCTCATGACGGGGTCATACGCTTTGCGGGGCCATTCCGTCAATATAAATTGCTGATCATCATCCAGCATGAAAGCGGTGAACATTCGCTTTTGGGTGGTCTTCAAGAATTATACACCAAAACAGG
>JANODM010000100.1:0-3045 GCA_031412695.1 Alphaproteobacteria bacterium | reverse complement strand
TCGAGCAGAATCTTGGCAGCGGTGGTTTGAATCAGGTGTTCGTCGAGCAATTCAAGTGCTGCTTGCTCTGGTGTTGCATAATTTGTGTTGCCGCTGACATAGTAAATACCGTGTTCGCACCAGACATAGCCCATGATCGTGCAAGCGTTGTCCGTAGAGTCGTACCAGAGCTGATGGCTAACATCCCCAGAGGGAATCACTACATCGCCATAAGTTAAAGACAAGTCTTCGAGCGTATAATTTAGTCGGTCAAGGATTGACTCTGCCAACTGGCAGTCAATTTGGTTCTCGGTCTTGGTCTGTGTCTTAGTCAACATTCTTGGTTTGTGGATAAGGAATCGGTACATATTGCACCCTAGAGGCTGAAATATTTCTGATGGTGCCGTTGTCGAGTCTCAATTCAACTGTTACCTTGGTGCCTTCCTGGGTAGGCGGCATCTCCGTAGTCATGCCCAAGCATCGATCTCGGTCAGAGGTTCGACCCACGCCAGAATTCAAAACCAGCACTCGACGATGAGGCTGCCAATCAGACATTTTCATCGGGAGTCTCCTCAATCCGTTTGCGTGGTTTTTGGAGCTTGGATGGAGAGACCTTATCTAATTCCCTTGCCAAGGCTTGCAATGCAACTGCTGGTAGGCCAGTTTCTGCAAGCAGAAACTCCGCAGCTTCTGGGGTGAAGTGGTTATCAGTGGCTGTCAATTCGCGGGTCAACACCTCTAGGCTGAACTCGGTGTCGAGATCTCGACCGACCGAAGGTATGGGGACGCTCAACGTGAATTCTTGGGGTAATTCTGGTTCTGACTCTGGCTCTGGTTCTGGTTCGACATATTCACGTTCCAAAGATTCAGATCGCGCCCAGAGGACGATTGCGCCATACACCACGAATAGGAAGTAGGGGAGTAGAGTGGTTTCGAGGTCGGAGAAGTGGAGGTACATCATTAGGGATTACTGAATGGTGGTTAGTTCGAGAGAAAGTGGTTGCAGATGGCGAGTAGATCGGTCATTTTGTCATCGGCGGCAACTTGGTCGAGTTTATTCTTGAGTCCAGATTTCTTTACCCGCACGTAGACATCGTAGTGGTAGCGATATTTCAGCTCCAAATACATCCAGCGGTAGACATCTTGTTCGGTCTTGGGCTGGCTGGTAGTCTGGTTATGAACGTAGCTGCGAATTAGTCGGTTGATACACGCCCGTTCGGTCAATGGTTCGATTGGCTGTGGTATCGGATCGACTGATGCTCGTGGTAGTGCGGGTAATGGTGTGGGCTGGATTTCGAGTTTGGCAATTCGATCGGCTAGTTCCGTAAACAGCTTTCGATCGATTGGATTTTCAAGTTGGCGTTTCTGGTCTTGAAATGCCTTGACCAATCCGACTTTGCAGCAAATCACTTCTGAGGTATTGCGGCTCAAAGACATTACAAATGTCGATTGAGATTCATTTAGCCAAACAAAAGTCTCAGGACGACCGCCCAGATTGCTCTCAGAGGGTTTCGCCGTTTCAAAAAGCAAAACCCCAAAGTTCTCTTCGATAACAGCTTTTTGGCTTCGGATGGTTCCTAAAAAGCTTTTGTGCTTAATTCCTAGCTGCTCGGCAATAATCCGAGAGTCAACTACTAATTCACCAGCGATTTCGACAATAGTTATTTGTGACATAAGTCATTCATCAGGATTAAAGAGCAAGAATTCCAGCAGAAGCAGCGTTACCAGCGCGAGAATCGTTAGTTTCAGAAATAATTCCATGTGATTAGATAGCTAGGCTGAAAATATTAAGATGATCCGTCTCAATATCTAGAAATTCGAGGATTAAGCTATGTTGTTCGCACAATTCTGGATCTTGTTGCGATTCAACATCTTGGAGACAATCTCTGAGCTGCTCACACTTTTTTAATTGGTCAGCAATTGCAAACATGATTAATTTCTGAAACATTTGATTGGTTGAGTGAATTGGCTTAGTGACGTTGGACTACAGAGCGGGTTAGTTTGTGATTAGGGTCATGTTGTCAAGCTGGGTGACAACATCCCAGATTTCGACATCTTGGGCGACAATTCGCCGATTCATATCGGTGGCAATCCAGCCCTCTAAGGTTTGGTGGAGATGGCAGCCATGTTTGGCGGCTGCGATGTGATATTTGCTGAGATTGGGTCGGGTGGCGGCTGCCAGTAGGTCGAGGATTGCGTTCATGGTGGTTAGGGGTTAGGGGTTATTTGCCTTCGGATGCTAGATACTGCTGGACTAACTCCAAGAAGGCTTGGTATTTCTCGGCGGTGCCATCTAGTTGGGTGCGGCCGATTTCGATTGCTGTGTGGTAGTTCATAGGGGGTTTGTGGTGGTTGGGAGTGGAGTTTGGTGTGGGATTAAGCTGCTTGGGACAGGGGTTCCGATAGGTATTCGTCAAGCTCTTTTCTCTTCTTGATTAGCTCCTCAGATCTTTCTCGTCTGAGGTCTAGTCCTTTCATAAGAACTTCTTTCGGAATGCCGATTAATGCAGCGCGGCTTAGCACTTTACCCGATACCTCCGAATACCCCATCGTCCAGGCGGTTACGGTGTTCTCAGTTGTGCCAAAAAGCCGTGATAACTGTCTGCCGCTAGCTAAGCTAATGTGCTCAGAAGTAATTTTCATGTTTTTTAATCCTTGATTTTTGGTATTTCTCCCTGACTTCACTAATTTATCACTGTATATTGGGATATGTCAAGGCATATTGGGATTTAACTTTTCCGATCTTGCATGTTAACTTGGATATATACCTTTTTATTTGGATTGTTCTATGACATTCTCAAACGCCCTAAGACATACGATGTCTGAGTTCAGGCTGACAGGTACAGAGCTTTCAAAAAAATCTGGAGTCAGCAAGAATACAATCAGCGCGTTCAGACAGGGTAGTCAGTCTCTGACCGTTGAAAATCTTGAAAAACTGCTTGGAGCTATGCCGGATGAAGCTCGTAGATATTTTTTCTCAGAACTTGCGAACGCAAGGCAATCATCCGACATGGAGAACTTAGCCCAAGCTGTCTGATATGAAACAAAAACCAAATCTCAAAAGGC
>JANODM010000099.1:0-1809 GCA_031412695.1 Alphaproteobacteria bacterium | reverse complement strand
GGCAATCAAAGCCCCCGAGGCACCGATGGAAAGACCAGGAAAAAGAATGGCACGCGCAACGCCGATATCAGCATTTGCCGCTTTTAACCGTTCTTCTGACGCACGAATGTCGGGGCGTCGCTCGAGCAATGAAGACGGTTGTAAAGGCACGATATCAGGAATGGAGAGTTGGTTCAGGATCACATCGAAATCAGGCGAAAAATCCTGCGCCGGTTCGCCTACTAAAATAGCCAAGGCCGACGCCGTTATCGCTTGTTGTTGCCGCAGACTTTCCAAACCTGCCTGAGCATTCGCCAAGGCTGCTTTTTGCTGTGCCAGTTCAAGACCTGACGCCGAACCTTCGGTAAAACGTGCCTGGACAATATTCAAGGTGTCTTTGAATATTAGAATGGTTTCATTTGTCAATCGAATGCGTTCTTGTAATGTCAACAAATCAGCATAACGCTGGACCGTGTCGGACGTGACGATCAACGCCAATGCCGCACGTTCAAAATCCGCCGCTGCAACACCGTATAACCCAGATCGACGGTTATTGGCGTTGGCCCCGAATAAATCGACCTCATAAGCTACCGACAAACCTGCACTCCACGAGCGTTGCGTCGATGAATTTCTGCCATCATCTACACCGTAACGCGCATCGGCTGCAACGGATGGCAATAAGGCAGCCCCTGCGATGCGGGCTTGGGCACGCGCTTGCTCGACACGTTGAATCGAGGCGGCCAAATCAGCGTTATAGGTGACCGCACGATCAATAAGCTCATTCAATTCCGGACTGTTGAATTCTTTCCACCAGTTTTGATCGATTGCCTGTGCGGTGCGAAAATTATTTTTCCACTCTTGTCCCGATTTTATCTCGGGACGTTGATAATCGGGGGCCAATGAACAGGCAGTTAAACTTGTGACGAAAAGAAGGGCAATGATTTTTTTCATTTCTACTCCGACGACAACGCTATGACAGGATCAAGACGCGCCGCTTGACGGGCAGGCCAATAGCTGAACACCAACCCTGTCAAAAACGCGCACGCAAATGCCATCAGGGATGGCCCCGCCGAAAACACTACATTAAGATCAAAGGCGCGTAGCAGGAAACCCACCGCAAATCCCAAAGCAATTCCAATTAAGCCGCCTACCGTACAGACGACGGCAGATTCAGTATTGAATTGGACAAAAATATCGCGCATTCGTGCACCCGTCGCCATCCGAATACCGATTTCACGCGTGCGTTCCGTGATACTGACCAGCATAATGTTCATGACGCCAATACCGCCGACAAGAAGCGAGATCGCCGCGACCGCTCCTAATAAGATCGTCAATGTCGCCTGCGTTTCTGAAATCATATCAATGAACGATGCCATGTTGCGGATGTTGAAATCTTCGGTGCGATGACGTTCCAACAATACCTGACGGATAGATTCTTGTGTTTGCGGCATTTGGTCCAAGCTTGTGATCTTGACCGTCAAACCGTTCAGATACGCGCCTCCGAACAAGCGGATTAATCCCGTGGTAAAAGGCACGAAAACCGTGTCATCCTGATCTCCGCCGAATGAGGCACCCTTTTCCGACATAATGCCAATAACTTCAAATGGCGTATTGTTGATCAAAATATAAGCCCCTATTGGATCATCGCCATAGGGGAAAAGTTTTTGTACGATGGTTTTTCCTAACACTGCAACAGGCGCATAGCTTCTGACGTCTTTATCACTAAAGAATGTTCCCGTTGTCACGGGCCAATCGCGTACACTCGGCAGATCAGGCCCGGTTCCTTGAATTGTCGTCGCATAATCGATGCTGCTAAAGCGTACGATTTGC
>JANODM010000098.1:0-5084 GCA_031412695.1 Alphaproteobacteria bacterium | reverse complement strand
TCGCGCCGTTGGAAAATCCCAACGCATAAAGTCGGCTTGTGTCGAACCCGTACTTTTCGGACATGGCTAAAATCCAATCCGCCAGCTCATGCGTGCGTGCCACCAAATCTTCGTGATCGAAAACACCTTCGGCCAGTCGTTTGAAAAAACGAGGCATCCCGTTTTCTAATACCTTGCCGCGTGGCGACAGGACAAGGGATCCGGGTGCAACTTCCATAGCGAGCGGGACGAGATCATTCTCGTCACCGCCTGTACCGTGTAAGGCCAGGATGACGGGTTTATTTCCGTCACCCGGCTGATAATGATAAATGAAATCTGTCATTACGCGACTTTCGGCAAATTCGCTTCGATCTCGGCGCGATGCGCTTCGAATTTCGGAGGTAATTGCAACTTGCCGCCTAAATCGCCCAAGATTTCATCGACTGTAAACCCTGGTTGATCCGTTGCGATTTCAAAGAGGATATGGTTCGGCTCGCGGAAATAGACCGAATGAAAATAATAACGATCGATCACAGGCGTGATGTTCATGCCCGCTTTTAATAACGCGTCACGCATTTCCAACTCGTGCTCATCCGATCCTGCACGAAACGCGACATGATGAATCGTGCCTGCACCGGGACGTCCGCGTGGAAAGCCGCTTGTGTCGCGAATATCGACGATTTGTCCGATGCCGTCTTGGGCGGTTGTATAACGGTGACGATTACCTTCCGTACCGATTTTTTTAAAGCCGAAATAATCCGTCAAAATCGCTGCGGTTTTATCTATGTTTTCGACCCATAACGATACGCTGTGAAAGCCGCGAATAGCGACATCATGCGGAACATCATCCGTCGCCCATATATCACCGTCATAAGGATTATCGACGGCAATCAGTTCGATCATCAATCCGTCGGGATCTCTTACTCGGATCACGCTGTCGCCGAAACGCGTTTCGGGTCCTTCATAATTGATATTCAATTCATGAAAACGATTCACCCAAAATGACAAAGCGGATTTTGGAATGGCATAAGTTACTTCGACGGCTTGGCCTGTGCCTGCTTGGCCCTGGGCGATATCGGGATGCGGAAAGAACGTCATCCCCGTACCGGGTTCGCCTGAACGGTTGCCAAAGAAAAAATGGTAGGTCGACGGATCGTCTTGGTTGATGGATTTTTTGACCAAACGCAAACCCAAAGTCTTTGTGTAAAAATCAAAATTGCGCACAGGGTCGGATGCAAGCGCAGTAATATGATGAATTCCATAGGTTTTTTTTATATCTGTTTTTGTATTGTTGTCTGTCATGGTTCATACCTCTTTCAAACATTAAGATAGATTAACCATTAAGCTTGACCAGGTCTTTTTCAGAGCTACTTAACCTCGTAAGCCTATGTTAAGGCACATACCCTAGAATAGACGATGGCGAAAGGGAGTCGCCGCCCTGATGAATCCGATCACCACCTCCAGTTCATTTGCCGCGCAAATTTATAACGGCGTCCAACGCACGAATGTGCCGCCTAAAGGCGTCGAAGCGCGCGCCACAAAACAAGAAGAAGGATTTCGTCTTCCATCCAACGCGACACCGCGCGGTGATTGGGTATTGGCGGATAACGCTGATCCGCAAAGTTTTGAATCAGGCTCGCCGCGTGGATCCTATTTGAACGTTGTCGTTTAAGTTTTTAAACTGACGCTTCTGCTGCTTCCACAACATTTTCCATCAGACATGCAACCGTCATCGGGCCAACACCGCCCGGTACAGGTGTAATCGCGCTTGCAATATATTTAGCACGTTCAAAATCCACATCGCCGATAATGCCATCCGGTTCGCGCGTGATGCCGACATCGATGACGATGGCACCTGGCTTGATCCAATCAGCTTTGACGTGGTTCGGCCTTCCGATGGCCACGACCAAAATATCTGCCTGTTTGATCAAGGATACGGCATTTTCGGATTTGGAATGAATCTGAGTGACGGAACAATCATGTTGCAATAATAATTGCCCGATGGGTTTCCCCACCAGATTTGATCGACCGATGACGACGGCATGCAACCCACTGAGGTCTTCGCGTATCGATCGTAACAATTTCATGACGCCTTTGGGTGTGCAGGGCAGTAACGCCGGATAACCCAAAATGCGTTCACCGATATTGACCGTTGTCAGGCCATCCACGTCGCGCGCAGGGTCGATGGCATTCATCAATTTATCTGCGTCCATATGATGCGGGACGGGAAGCTGTACCAAGATTCCATGCGTTTCGGGCACATTCAACGCGCGGATGCGGTCCAAGGCTTCTTCTTCGGACATCGTATACGGCCAGGCGTGAATGATGCAATCAATACCCAAACCGTGAGCGGCGCGGCGTTTCATATCGACATAGATAATACTGGCCGGGCTGTCGCCGATCAGGACGACATCCAAACGCGGCTTGATCCCTTGCGCATTTAATGCGGCGATACGCACGTGCAAAGCCTCGCGTAATTGCTTAGCCAGTGCTTTGCCGTCGATTATTTTGGCAAGTTGTTTCGTCAGAATTACAGACCGAATTTAACGCTGAGCCACATCATCGTGTATTGGATCAACTGCAACAAAATCAAGACGATCACAGGCGAAATATCGATCCCGCCGAACACGGTCGGAATGACTTTGCGGATCGGGGCGTATAAACGCTCGGTCAGTTTGGTGATTGCGTCATATAGACGGGCCATCATCGGATGACGGGTGTTCACAACGTTGAACGCCACCAGCCAGCTGAGGACAACAGAAATGATTACCAGCCAAAAAACCAGCGTGCAAACCATACTAATTAGCATAAAAACGGGATTCATCATGTTAGGGCTCCTTTTGTATGATCATACAACATTTAAGGCCTTTAAAACCCCTTAATTTTTGTTATATCACATTAATCAAAACGATTCCGGAGTTTGCGTGCGCTTTTTGGCAGCCCTTTACCTGATATTTTTCAGCTTGCTCGGTTCTGCGCAGGCGAGGGATGAGGTCGTCTGCAGCATTCCTGCCGATCAACGCCCCAGTCTGCGCGTCAATTTGGAAATTGCTCAGCCTTCGGTCGATTACACGAAAACACGCGCACAGCTTAAACAATTCGATATCAATTCGATCTCTCCCTATGGCAACGGCCCGAACGTCCATGTCAACGGGTTGACGCGCGGGGCTGTCGGCTTTGAAACCAAAACAGGATTGCATTGGATTCGTTACCAAAAACTGGACCGCAATTGTTTCTGGTATGCGCATGTCGACATCACCGTGAAACTTAAACCGACCGTTTATCTGGCACGCGAAATTCAAAGTGATAACTGTTTATACCGCGAAGTACTGAACCATGAATACAAACATGTCGACACGGATAACCGTCTGGCACAGGATTACCAGCTGATCTTGCAAGACGAGATCGAACGATTCATCCAGCAAACGCCCGCTATCGGACCTTATACGATTGCTGAAAAACAAAAGGCCCAAGATTGGTTGATCTCGCGCCTGGACTATACGGTCAAAGCCGTCTTTCAACGCTTGAATGCGGATCGTCTTAAACGTCAGGCGTTGATCGATACCCGTCAAGAATACGAGCGCGTGGCACATTTATGCCCCGGCGCCGTTGGTAAGATGTAATTTAAATACATAATGCCGAGAATTATTCTCAATAAAACCCGCCCTTCATAAACGCTATTTTCACGCTTATACTGGACACTATCGGGACTTTGAAATTTCCTTATCCGACTAAGCAACAAAAGGCAAAACCATGACCGCGACCGGCCACGACACGTTGAAAACTCGCAAAACCTTGACCGTCAAAGGGAAGCAATACGATTACTACTCGATCCCTGAAGCTGCGAAACAATTCGGTGACGTGTCGAAACTGCCGAAATCTCTCAAGGTGTTGTTGGAAAACATGTTGCGTTTCGAAGATGGCAAGACCGTCAAATCCGAAGATGCCAAAGCGGTTATCGATTGGCAGAAAACGAAAACCTCCACACATGAGATCGCTTATCGTCCGGCCCGCGTGTTGATGCAGGATTTCACAGGCGTTCCTGCTGTCGTCGATTTGGCGACGATGCGCGAAGGCATTAAAAAATTAGGCGGTAAACCGCAAGACGTGAACCCGTTGGTGCCGGTTGATTTAGTCATCGATCACTCGGTGATGGTCGATGCATTCGCTAATGATGCGGCGTTTCAACAAAACGTCGATTTGGAATTCGAGCGCAACGGCGAACGTTATGCGTTTTTGAAATGGGGCCAAAAAGCCTTTAAAAATTTCCGCGTCGTGCCGCCGGGTACAGGCATTTGCCACCAAGTAAATTTGGAATATCTGGCAAAGACCGTTTGGACGTCGGAAGATAAAAACGGCAAGACGATTGCCTATCCTGATACGCTGGTCGGTACCGACAGCCACACGACGATGGTCAACGGTATGGCTGTGTTGGGTTGGGGCGTCGGCGGTATCGAAGCCGAAGCCGCGATGCTGGGGCAGCCTGTATCGATGGTTATTCCCGATGTGATCGGATTCAAACTGCATGGCAAATTACCCGAAGGCGCGACCGCGACTGATTTGGTTTTGACAGTCACGCAAATGCTGCGCAAAAAAGGTGTGGTAAACAAATTCGTCGAATATTACGGTGACGGATTAGATCATCTGACGTTGGCCGATCGCGCGACGATTGCGAACATGGCCCCTGAATATGGCGCTACATGTGGTTTCTTCCCAATCGATGCCGAAACCTTGCATTACTTGGAATTCACGGGCCGCGATGCCGACACCGTCGCACTGGTCGAAGCCTATGCAAAAGAGCAAGGCTTCTGGCGCGAACCGGGCGAAGAATTGGTGTTCAGCGACACATTGGAACTGAATTTAGCCGATGTCGTGCCGTCATTGGCGGGACCGAAACGTCCACAAGACCGTGTCTTGTTGAATGATGCCGCGAACGCCTTCGTCAAACAACTTTCCGAAGAACAAGGATCGCAAAATCCGACAAACCCAACGAAAATTGACGGGATGGATCATGCGCTTGATCACGGTGATATCGTGATTGCCGCAATTACATCGTGCACGAACACGTCGAACCCGTCCGTTATGGTCGCCGCAGGCCTTGTCGC
>JANODM010000097.1:0-10234 GCA_031412695.1 Alphaproteobacteria bacterium | reverse complement strand
TCGAACGAGGCACGGTGGTCGTTGCGACCAGCAATTGGATGCCCGATAATTTATATGCCAACGGGTTGCAACGCGCGCGTTTCCTGCCATTTGTCGGCCTATTGAAAACTTACATGACGATCGTAAATGTTAATGGTGCGCATGATTACCGCGAATTGAAAAAGGACACAATGAAGTCATGGCTTAGCCCATTAAGCGAAGATACGGCGGAAATGCTGGACATCTTGTTCCGCGATGCGGTCGGGTATGATCCGATTGAAACGCACGAGATCCATGTTCAGGGGCGCACATGGGTCATTCCGCGCGCCAGTAAAAAAATCGCTCTGTTGGATACGGATGCTTTGTTAAACCAAGCCTTGGGCGCAGCAGATTTCTTGGCTTTGGGCGAACGTTATAATTTCATCTTTCTGGATAATTTATCACCCTTCAAAGCGGATCAAAACGACAAGTTGAAACGCTTTATGGTGATGATCGACGCGCTGTATGAAAAGAACGTGCGTTTAGCCGTCCGTGCCGAAACGGCCGCCGAAGCTTTATATCCAACAAACGCAGATTTGGCATTTGAATTCGCACGCACGCTCAGCCGCCTTAAAGAAATGACGATGGCGACAACCAAAGAATTGTTGGACTCCTAAACGTTTTTCATATTTTAACTTTGATTCAATGTCATTAACCGGTGCTTTACACGTCGCCCGCTACCTTTGGTCATGTCTATTATTTCAAAAGCATTTCCCTGGTTATTCGAAGAGGTCAAAGACTCCGTCTCGACCGCTCAGTGGAAAGAACGTCTGGAACGGGCAACGCCCGAACAAAAACGCGAACTCGTCGCCGACACCCGCACGCCCACCAAAGCTCTAACCTTGATGGCCCGCGATCCCGATCGCGATATCCGTACCGTATTGACCGCACGCCTGGCGAAAATTCTCCCTACCCTTAGTGCGTCCGAACAAGTCGAAATGTATGACCTCACCGTTGGTGCTATCCGTGCCTTGGCCGAAGACCAAGTTACGACCGTGCGTGTCGCGTTGGCGACTGCGTTAAAAGACGTTGCGAAAACGCCGCATGCGATTGCCCGCCAATTAGCCGATGACGCTGAACGCGCCGTGGCTGAGCCGATTTTACATTACAGCCTCAGTTTATCCGACGAAGATTTGTTAGAATTGATCGCGCAACACCCGCAAGATTGGCACCCAGTAACGATTGCGCAACGAAGCCGTTTGTCGTCACAAATTGGGGATGCCATCGCTCATACAGATAATGTGCCCGCAGGTAATGCCTTATTGCGGAATGACGGAGCCACAATCAGCAACGAAGCGCGAAAAACTTTTGGGCGCAAAGCCGCTTATCAAAAAGAACTTCAGGCCCGTGACGGATTATCGCGCCGCCTACGTCAGCAGTGGCACGGGGCTACGAATAAATTATTGCATGATTTTCTGCAAGACACGGCGCACATGGATAAAAACATGACCGAGAAAGTCTTGAAAAAAGTCCATCAACATATGGGCACGCAGGATAATTTAAAAACGAAGACGCCCGGACAATTAGACGAAGAAGATATCACTGAAGCTTTAAAATTGGGTGAGAACACGATCGTCATCGATGCGTTAGCCGCGCGTGGACGCATGCCCGTTAATTCGGTACGCCGCATGGCGGATGCGGGGAATGGTCGCGCTGTGATTGCGTTATGCGTCAAAGCCAATATGCCGATGAGTTTCGCAGTATTAATGCAAAGCAAGCTCTGCCGCGTCCCGCCGGCGAAAATGGTTTATCCGAAAGACGGTGATAAATGCCCCCTCACGCAAGAAGAATTGGTGTGGCAGTGGGAATTTTTCGGTATTCAATAAAAAGGGAAGCCCCCTTATAAAAGAAAAAACCCGGTTTTAAAAACCGGGTTTTTTCTTGGAATATTTTTAAAATTAAGCGGCGATTTTATCCGATACGGCGACTAAATCCTGAACCGCTTTGACGGACGCGTCAAACATCGCTTGCTCTTCGGCATTCAATTTGACTTCGACGATTTTTTCAACGCCGCCACGACCAATGATCACAGGCACTCCGATATACAAGCCTGTGACGCCATATTGTCCGTTTAATTGTACGGCGCATGGCAAAAGACGTTTTCTATCGCGCAAATAGCTTTCGGCCATGGTAATCGCGGAACTGGCAGGCGCGTAAAACGCCGAACCGTTCCCCAAAAGTTGTACGATTTCACCGCCGCCATTACGCGTGCGTGTAACAATCGCGTCGATCTTTTCTTGTGTCGACCAACCCATTTTAATTAAATCAGGTAACGGAATGCCGGCAACGGTCGAATAACGAACCAGCGGCACCATCGTGTCGCCATGTCCGCCCAAGACGAACGCGGTGACGTCCTCAACGGATACTTTGAATTCATCGGCTAAGAAATAACGGAAACGAGCAGAATCCAAAACGCCTGCCATACCGACAACCATATTCGGTTTAAACCCGGTCACTTTTTGCATTTCACCAACCATCACATCCAACGGATTGGTAACAACGATAACAAAAGCGTTTGGCGCGTATTTTTTAATCTGTTCGCCGGCGGCTTTCATCACGCCTTTATTAATCCCGATCAAATCGTCACGGCTCATACCCGGTTTGCGCGGCACGCCTGCTGTTACAATCACGACATCAGCGCCTTCAATCATTGCGTAATCCGACCCGCCTTGATACGCGCAGTCAAATTTTTCGATCGGCGATAATTCAGCCAAGTCCAAAGCTTTGCCTTTTGGCGTGCCATCGGCAATATCAATCAACGTAATATCGCCCAAGTTTTTTTGCCCAGCTAATAAAGCCAGCGTACCACCGATTTGTCCTGCACCGACAAGGGCGATTTTATTGCGTTTCATGCGTATCTCCATTTTCAAAATTGTCATCCTGAGCGTAGCGAAGAATCTCAGAAGAAAAAAGCTAATCTTATCCGCCACTCTTATCCTGGGATCCTTCGGGCGAATACTCGGACCCTCAGGATGACAACAGTATGAAAGGCACCTCTTACAGCGAGGTTAAAAATACGGCAAATATGTCTATAAAACCAATCCTAATCCGACACTTCCTAAGCGATCCTCGCCGGAGACTTCGGCATGTGGGAAATGCGCGTTGATCCAGGCTTGGAAAATAGGCAAGCCCGTCGACCCGCCTGTCAGGACGACTACGGCGATATCGCTTGCTGTGACACCCGCCATATTTAACGTCTTCAGCATCATGGTCTGCACGGGCGCCAATATTTTTTTCAATAAACCGTCCAAACGGTCTTGCGTCATGCGCACCGACAACCCATGGTCCAGGAACCCAAAATCGGCTTTGACGATTGTTTCCGTCGATAACGCTATTTTTATGGCTTCGGCCTTATTCAATATTTTGTGACCGAGATGGTCTTGCAGCGTTTTTTCTAAGCGACGCAATTTTTCCGGTTCATGTGCCTCGCGGATCATGTGTCGCGTCCAATTTTCATTTTGCGGCGTATAGCACCAATTTACTTTGACCCATTCGGATAAATCGTAATAGATGCTATGCGGTATTTGCAGATATTTATCTCCATAGGAACTATTCATGCCCAAAAGCGGCATCGCTGCGTCCAAATTGACGGCTTTGTCGCAATCATTCCCACCGATACGTATCCCTGTATTCGCCAAAATATCCTGGGCACGGTCGCGTCCCGATTTAAACGTGCTGTTCAGTCGAATAACGGAAAAGTCGGACGTTCCGCCACCGATATCGATTACCAAAGCCAATTTTTCGCCTGTGATTTTCTTTTCATGCGCTAAGGCTGCGGCGACAGGTTCGAACTGGAATCGGACATGTTTGAATCCGATGTTTTCAGCAATCTCATAAAGCTGTTTTTCGGCGCGTTGATCGGCGGCCTGATCATTATCTTGAAAATGCACGGGCCGTCCCAATGTTACGTCGGTCAATTCGTCGTCTAAGTTTTTTTCGGCCGTCATTTTGATATGCGTTAAAAATCGCCCGATAATGGTCGCGAAATCCGTGCGCGCACCGTTCACCGATACGGATTGATCCATCAGCGATGTACCCAAAGCCCGTTTAAGGCTGCGCATGAAACGGCCTTCGCCGCCCATCAAATAGGCATCAACGGCGGATTGACCGAATAAAATATCGCGGTTTCTTTCAGTAAAAAACAAAGCAGTCGGAATAGTGGGCTTGCCACCTTCAAGTATCACCAATGACGACGATTCCGCATCCTTCACAGCCATCGTCGTATTCGACGTGCCGAAATCAATCCCGCAATGCATGATGATTGCGTCCTTTAATTTCTGAGAGGCTTGCCGGTATCCAGCATGGTTTCGATACGTTTAAAGGTGCCTTCGTTGCGAACCAGTTTCATAAAGGCTTCGCGCTCTAATTTCAAAATCTGCTCTTCGGTTACAAGAACGGTTTCATCCGCTCCCTTACCGCCTGATAACACATCGGATAACGCATCGCAAACGACACCATCATAAGGCGTCGCCTTACCGCTCTTTTGGAAATCGCCGACCGCCAGCATCATCGCCGCTTTGCCCGTAGGACCCGGTAATTGTATGGCGACGTCGCGCGATGGTACTTGATAATTTTCTGCCAACGCCAAGGCTTTCTTTTTGGCCTCGAATAGCAAACGGTCGCGGTTCATCACGACACTGTCCGTACCTTCACGGAAATACCCGATATCGAAGGCTTCCGCTGCTGATGTCGATGTTTTCGCAGTGGAAATATGTTCAAAGGATTTGATAACATGCGGCATCGGACCTGATTTATCGCCCGCTTTGACTTTTTGACGCAACAACATTTCTTTGCAGCCGCCCCAACCAGGAATCAACCCGACACCGACTTCGACGAGGCCTGTATAGGTTTCGGCATGTGCCACAATGGCATCGACATGCAGCAAAATCTCGCACCCGCCACCCAAGGCCATGCCGAACGGTGCTGCGACCACAGGGAATGGTGCGTATTTGACGGACATATAGGTTTGCTGACCGCCCGAAACCAACGCATCGATCTGATCAAAGAGGCCGATATTCAAAGCGAATAAAGCGAGACCGATATTGGCGCCGACGCTGAAATTCTCGGCTTCGTTGTACACGACCAAGGCTTTGTACATCCCTTTGCCGTCGCCGATTTTCTTGATGGCTTCGGCGTACATTGCAAAAATATCCGTGTCGATCGCATTCATCTTGGAATGGAATTCCAAACACATCACCCCGTCGCCGATATACCACAAACTTGCGGAGGCATTTTTCGCCAGCGGCGTTTCAGTGCGTTTGATATCGGCCAGGATAAGCACACCATTGGCGCGTTTGATTTCCTGGTATTCACCATGCGTATCCAAGAAATGCATCTTGCCGTTATCGATTTTATAAAATGTTTTGCCCATCGCCATCGTCAATAACGACGGTACATCCAAGCCCAGTTTTTTAATTTCGTCGATCAACCAATCGCTGCCGACTTGATCGATCATCTCGAACGGGCCGAATTTCCAATTAAAGCCCCATTTCATCGCATTATCGGCAGCAACGATGTCATCGGCGATTTGTGGAATAAGTGAGGCCGCATAATGAAGGACTCGTACCATGACGGCTTTGGCGTAATCGCCATGCTTATCGCCAAAATTCAAAACGGCTTTCATCCCTTTTTTGCCGGCATCCGCCGCCGGCACGTCGGTTTTTTTCTCAGGCGCGTAATTACCTGTTTTCAAATCAATGACTTCTTTTTGTTTTTTGCCGCCTTCGGTATTGAGACGGTAAAAACCGCCCTTACCTTTACGGCCCGTATACCCATCGGCGATCATTGTGTTGATCAGGGGCAGGTCGCGATACGCATCGCGATACGCATCTTTCGCAGGTAAATTCGCGAGTAATGATTTCGATAGATGCGGCATCAAATCGATCCCGACCAAATCCACCAACCCGAAAACGCCCGTTTTCGGAATACCCATCGGCTTACCCATCAACGCATCGGCTTCGGCAACGGTTATTCCGCGATCAAATGCTTCGTTGATCGCAACGGTCATCCAGTACACACCCAAACGATTGGCAATAAAACCAGCCGTATCTTTGCAATGGACGATGCCTTTACCCAATATCACATCGCCAAAATGTGCGATTTTATCGACGATATCCTGTTCGGTTTTATCGCCTTTGACGATTTCAAGCAGGCGCATATAACGCGGTGGGTTGAAAAAATGCGTGATCAAAAAGTTTTTTTGGAACGCTTCGGGCAAACCACTGACGAGTTCTTTCAACGGAATAGTCGAGGTATTGCTGGACACAATCGTGCCCGAATGGCGGTGTGCATCGATTTTCTTATACACATCGTGTTTGATGTCCAAACGCTCGATCACCGCCTCAATAACCCAATCGACATCTTTCAGTTTTTGCAGATCATCTTCCAAATTACCGGGTGTGACCAATTTCGCGTTTTTCGCATGCATAAACGGTGCCGGGGATGTTTTAAGCATTTTTTCGATGGCGCCTTTGGCCAAAGAATTACGGTCGTTTCCGTCTTTGACGATATCCAACAACAACACGGGAATTCCCGCATTCGCCATGTGCGCGGCAATCGCCGCACCCATCACGCCTGAACCGATCACCGCTACTTTTTTGATATCAGACATCAAATTTTCTCCAATACCGTCGCAATGCCCATACCGCCGCCGATACACATTGTGGCTAGCGCGTATTTTTTATTTTCCCGTTGCAACAACGAGGCGGCTTTGCCCGTAATGCGCGCGCCGGAGGCACCCAAGGGATGACCCAAGGCAATCGCGCCGCCATCCAAATTGGTTTTTTCCAACGGCACGCCCAGTTCTTTGATAACGCCTAAGGATTGCGCAGCGAATGCTTCGTTCAATTCGAAAATATCGATATCTGATAGTTTCAATCCGGCGCGGTCCAAAGCTTTTTGGGATGCACCGACAGGACCTAGGCCCATGATCTCGGGTGCGCAACCGCTGACAGCCATTGATTTGATTTTCGCCATGGGTTTCAGCCCGTGTTTTTTTGCAAATTCCGCCGAGCACACCAATGTCGCCGCGGCACCATCCGTAAGCGGCGATGAGGTTCCCGCCGTCACTGTGCCGTTGACGTCAAAAGCAGGTTTCAACGCTGATAACGCTTCGATAGTCGAATCCGCACGGATCGTTCCGTCGGTTTTCACATCACCGATGGCAATAATCTCTGCATCGAATTTTCCTGCAGCTGCTGCCGCAGCCGCTTTTTGATGTGACTTGACTGCAAATTCCTCTTGCTCAGTACGACCGACGCCGTATTTTTTACCGACATTCTCGGCCGTCTCGCCCATCGAAATATAGGCTTTGGTTTTTGCGGCCAAATCGGGATTTGGCATCGGATTGAATCCGCCCATCGGTACGCGCGTCATGCTTTCGACACCGCCGCAAATATACGCATCACCCGCGCCCGCCATGATCAATCCGGCGGCATTGTGAATGGCTTGCATCGATGAGCCGCAAAAACGATTGACGGTAACACCCGCAACTGTTTGCGGCAGACCTGCGATTTGTGCGGCAATGCGGCCGATATTGAAACCTTGTTCGGCTTCGGGAAAGGCGCAGCCGATGATCACGTCTTCGATCAAATTGGCATCAACGCCCGTTTCGGTAACTAGCGCACGGATAACCGCAGCCAACATGTCGTCCGACCGTTGCTTGGTCAAACCGCCTTTATTCGCGGCATGGAAAGGTGTGCGTTTAAAGCCGACGAGAACGACGTCTTGTGTCATGAATTTTCCCCGAAAAGATGGCCCGATAATTGGCCTTGTGTAAATCTTGATATAGCTTGTTTATTAAAGCCGGAAAGGCGTTAACAAAGCTTCAAATACGGGATGATTTACGAAAGATTTCGCCGATTTTTTCTTACTGCAGATGCGAAACCAACCCAACTGTATCCCATAACCCCTCTTCGGTTGGGCTTAAGCGGTCGTGCACCACCCTAGCCAAACCTGAATTACAGGCCTTTTCAATGGCCTCGGGGTTCAATTCACTCAACGGCAATCCGTCCCTATCCGCCATCGCGAATAAAAGTCTTTCGGTGGTTTGCTCAACCGCGTTTAGGACATCCCATTCTTTTTGACGGGGTCCTCGTGTACGCGTCACCCCATCTTCGGTCACGCGTGACCATCCGCCCAACGCATATAAATCACCCATGCGCGCAATATGTTTTTGATAACGGCTTTGATGGCCCGGCAAACAAGCGTGATAGCGGTCATAAAAATGATAGCCTTCACGCATCAGCATATCATTTAGTTGCTGCCACACATGAAATTTTTGCAGATCATAAAAACTGAAATGTTGTACACCGTAATAAATCCAGTATTGCAACATTTTCTGATAATAGCTGAGGCTGAAACGGTGATCCCAATTAAACGTGATGTCGCACTCTACCGTTTCCAGTTTTTGCTTCATCAGTGTTAAATTACCAAATCCGCTTTTTTCCAACACCACCGACACGCGGTCGACCGTAAACGGCAAGCTATCCCATTGTTCGGGGTGAATTTCAGCCGTGATATGGGCTGCGACCGGAAACGCATTCGGATCGAATTGTTGCAATTGTTCGGGCGTCAAATCCACCAATCGCCAATAGGCCAAGGTCGGCGTTTCAGAGGGCCATGAATCCCACAGGAAATCAGGCTCGGACGGATCACGATACTGCGCGTAACTCACGATCATTCCTCAGTTGATGCAACAGATTTTGTAATGCCAACCCGCGATGCGAAGCAGCATTTTTTTCAGACACGCTTAATTCCGCAAAGCGTTTTCCCGTGCTGTTCATTTCGAACCACGGATCGAAACCAAAAGTTCCTGTTCCTTTGGGTTCAGGGCGCAGCACGCCTTCCACACGCGCTTCGGCGATGATTTCACGCCCGTCGGGATAAAGCAACATCAGAACAGAGGTGTAATGGCATTCGGCGGATCGACCGTTCAAGCGTGTAAACATATCCGAAACGGCATTAGCATGACCACCCAACGATTTCGCGTAAGGCGCAGTGTCAACACCGGGAAACTCTTCATCCTCACTTAAATTTTCGATGACCAATCCGCTGTCATCGGCCAGAACCGTCATGCCGGTTGCCGCCATAGCAGCAACCGCTTTGATGCGTGCATTGGTAATAAAACTTTTACCGTTTTCGTCAGGCTCAGGCAATTTATAGTCACGTGCATCACAGACATCAAAACCTGCAGCAGTCAAAGGCGGCGTTAATTCTTGAATCTTATGCGTGTTGTGACTGGCGATCAGCAGCTTCATGAATTCCTTATTTCGTTTTTATACCGAACATGAGATCCTTTATTAAGTTCAAGTTTAACTGATTAAAGCTTTATAAACAAGCGGGAGAGCTCGATGCGCAACACGTTTAAAAACCGTCATAACCATGGTTTTGTCGTGTACGCCGCCATCGCTTTATTTCTTACCGCCATGCATGCCTGGTCTGTGCATACTTTTGACCTCGTTCCTTTGGAACTTGCGTCTTATAAAGTCGCCTCGACCGGCAAGGCCTATACCGTCATAACGTCCGCTTCTGGTTCAAATCTTCAGGTTGAACTGGATCGTCGCGGAATGACGGCATCGGCTTTCGACGGGCTAGAGCAGCCCTTGATGATAAAAAACAGCGAATGCGTATCCTATGCTGTATCGCGCGAAATTACTGATCCGTCGCGTCATATTTCTTTACAGCTGGCAATTTAAGTCAGTCGATTTTGTGCATCTGCCACGTATTGCCATTTTTGGCAAAATGAAACGGCTGGGCATTCGGGCTGTGATCGGTTACACCGAAAAAATGACGGCACAGCGCACGATAGACGCCTCCATGTGAAACAAATAGAATTTTCTCATTCTCATATTTTTCCAGGGCATTTTTAACAGCATCAAAAATACGGCTGTGAAATTCTTTGTACGGCTCCATATCAGGAGCACGGTGCTGATTTGTTTCAGGTTCGAATTCTAATAATTTGTCGACTTGTTCAATCTTAAATTTTTCAATCTCCGCACTGGCTTTACCCTCATAATATCCGAATTTCTTTTCCCAAAGCCTTTTGTCTGATTCCAAGGGTACGTTTAAAGCTTGGTTTACAATCTGCGCCGTTTCGAATGCGCGTGACAACGAACTGGAGATAATCCGTTGAATACCGATTTTTTTGACGATCGCGATACTGTCTAATGCTTGCTGACGGCCCCGTTCGTTAAGCGGAATATCCGTATGGCCTTGC
>JANODM010000096.1:0-1702 GCA_031412695.1 Alphaproteobacteria bacterium | reverse complement strand
GGCGATGCACCATCACAGCCAGCCCAGTACCTCATCGATCGCGTCACTCAACTTCTCGCAGGCGCGGATGGTGTCGCCGAACAGTTCCGCACGCGGCGACAGGGTGCTTTCCCGCAGCGCGTCCACCGGTGCGCGCAGCCCGGTGCAGCGCGGTTCCGTGGCGATGCCATCCTCCATCTGCCGGTCGATCTACGCGATCAGCTCCTCGTCCACATGGTCGTGGCGCAGTTCCGTCTGCAGCATGATCACGGTGCGGTGCATGCGGCGGAGGCGGCGTGCCAGGTCCAGGTCGTTCATCGGGGTGCGAAGATGGGGGCTGATCGGATACGTGATCACTCAGCGTGTCGGAACCGGAGCAGTCTTTCTAGTCGTTGTCCAAGGGCATCTCGTAGCGCCGCTCTTCCGCGGGCCGATCGCCCGGAACCAACGCCTTCCCGTTCCACACCAGGTATTCGCGGGTCAGGATGCGGGTCAGCAATCCGGGTTCCTCGTACTCCGCTACCTCGGTCGCACGGTCGTCGTAGTCGCTCTTTTCCCGGATCACCGCCCCTGGTACACCTTCCATGTCGGCTGGGTAGATAAAGGTGGTGTTGTTGCTGTATTCCCCGTCCGGTGAGCCCATCAGGTCGGCCACGTGGTGGAACTTGCCGCCGCTCCAGAACACCACGACCGCACCCGTGGTGCAGCCGCAGCCACCCACGCAGGGCACGTCCAGCATGATCACATCGTCCACCTCCTTCAGTCCCCGGTTCCCCTGGCCCATCACTTCGCCGAAGTCCCAAGCGAAGGAGCGCACCACCACATGGTCCAGTTCCTTTCCGTTGCGCACCGCTGCGATGCGGTAACTGAAGTCGATGCGGCCGGTGTCCGCTGGTGTCACATGGTCGATGCCCGCCACGAACTTCACGGTGGGGTCGGCGGCACTGCCGAAGGTGCGCTGTGCGATGTGGCCGCCCCAGGTCCAGCCTTCCGCCGCACCGGCCTGCACGCGGTACCATTGGCTCTTCACGCCGTTCAACGCCAGCGTGTCCGGGTGCGCTTCCAACAGCATGATGCGGTCTCCGGTGGTCAGGGTGGTCACCACGGGTCCATTCATGTCCGGTGCAGTGTGCAGGGGTACTGGGCCGCGCAAGATGGACGCTGCCGGTGCCTCCTCGGGAAAGAGGTATTGATCGCGCGGGGTATGGTGGATGAACGCGGGATCCTGCGCCGCGCCGTTCAGCGTAGTGAGCAGGACAAGGAACGAGAGGATGCGTGACATGTGCAAGGGATCGGACCGTTAACGCACAAAGGTCGCTGCTTCATTCGCGTGCCTCGATCCGCCACCCAAGCGCACGTCCAAGTATTTATGATTCTATTTGACCGAAGAGCCCTCGTCGCATGATCCGATCCATACCCTTCGCGCTGGTCTGCTTCCTCATTGCATCCGACGGTATCGGCCAGGCCGGTACGCTGGATACCGATTTCGGCGTGAACGGTTTCGCCGAGACGGTTTTCGGACCACTTGGCTCTGGTGGCGCTGCAGTAGCTGTTCAGCCCGACGGGCGCATTCTGCAAGCCGGTGTGATGAACGTGGACGGTGGCTCCGATGGGGCGATCACACGGCGGATGCCGGATGGTACGATCGACCTGTCGTTCGCGTTGAACGGATACTTGATGACCAGTTCCGGTGTCAGCGGTTGGCTGGCCATGGCCTTGCTGC
>JANODM010000095.1:0-3002 GCA_031412695.1 Alphaproteobacteria bacterium | reverse complement strand
AACACGAGGCCGCGACGGTGGATGCGATGGCGGACGGCTTGGATTGGACGCCGTTCTATGATCTTTTGAGAAACCAAAAGATTTTGAAGATTTTTCACTCGCCGCGCCAAGATATTGAGATTTTCGTCAATTTGGCTGGCGTCGTGCCCCAGCCCGTATTTGATACGCAAATCGCGGCGATGGCTGTCGGCTTTCCCGAACAAGTCAGCTATGCACGTTTGGCCGAAGCGTTGACGGGCACCGTCATCAACAAAGAAGAACAATATACTGATTGGACGGTACGCCCTTTGCGCCCTGCGCAATTGACCTATGCGTTACAGGATGTCACCGTCTTGCGTGATGTGTATACGGCGATCTTGGACAAGTTGGAAAAGGCTGAGCGTTTGCATTGGGTCAATGAAGAAATGGCCATTCTGAACGATATCGAACATTACCGCGTCAACCCCGATAACACGTGGGAAAAATTGCGTTTGCGTACCAACAAGCCTGCGTCATGGGCGGCATTGCGTGCATTGGCGGCCTGGCGTGAACGCGAGGCGATGCGCGTCAATCGTCCGCGTCAAATGGTTCTCAAAGACGATGTCGTCAGCCAATTGGCGATGAGTTTGCCAAGCAATCAAGATGCGTTATCAAAAACGCGCGGCTTACCTAATCATTTGGCGCAAAACAAGCATGCTGAAACTTTGCTGAAAATTATGGCGGATGCGAAAATGGCGGGTAAAGAAGCATTGCCCCCACGTGGCGAAAGCACCGGCATGAACGCCGCGCAAGAAGATCAGCTGGAATTGCTTAAGCTTGGGTTGAAAATTACAGCGCGTCAAAAAGGCATCGCACCGAAAATGATTGCCAATAACGAAGATCTGGAACAATTCGTGCTTAAAACCGATTTGGCATGCCGTCTGCGCAGTGGCTGGCGGTGGGAAATTTACGGGCAGATGGCGGAAAAATTGCTCACTGCCGAGGCGGCAATCACCGCAAAAGGCATTGTTCTTTTGGATCAATGATGACTGACGGAAAACAGAACTTTAAAATCCAACTGATCATCACCGTGATCGGTGTCGTTTTATTTGCAGTGAAAATCATCGCCTGGCATATGACGCATTCCGTATCGATTTTGACGGATGCGTTAGAAAGCACGATCAACGTCGTTGCAGGTTTTGTAGGGCTATACAGTATTTACTACGCCAACCAACCGAAAGACATCAATCATCCTTACGGTCACGGCAAGGCTGAGTTTTTATCCGCAGGCATCGAAGGCACGATGATTTGTCTGGCGGGTCTGGGCATTATCTATCAAGCTGCTGTGAATCTTATTCATCCGCCTGTTATTCACAAGATCGATATCGGAATTATCCTGGTATCATTTACCGCGATTGTAAATTACGCGATGGGATGGACGGCTGCGAAAATCGGCGCGAAAAATAATTCCGCCGCATTGATTGCCAGTGGCAGGCATTTGCAAACCGATACTTATTCGACGATTGGTATCGTCATCGGTCTTGCGTTGATGTTGATGACGGGTTTGCAATGGATCGACAGTATTTCTGCGCTTTTCTTTGGCGGCGTGGTGCTGGTTACCAGCATGCGTATTTTGCGCGGTTCGGTAGCAGGCATGATGGACGAAGCAGACCATGGTTTGATCAAAGAGATCGTTACCTTCATCAATGATCACCACCGCCAAAATTGGATTGACCTGCATAATTTACGCATCATCAAATACGGGTCGGTGTTGCATATCGACATGCATGTGACGATGCCGTGGTATCTGGATATTCGCGAAGCACATATGGAACAGGAAATCCTGGCGCAATTGTTGCGGCAGAAATACGGTGGCGCCAAAGTCGAGATCTTTGCGCATATCGATGCGTGTCAGCCCTTCTCGTGCCGTTTATGCATGAAGGAAAATTGCCATGTGCGGCAACATTCATTTGAAAAGAAGGTGGTGTGGACCGCCCAAAATGTTCAACAAAATCATAAGCATAGATTAGAAACTACTGAGTCTCATCAGAGAGCGGTATTATAATACCCCTTTTTTTTCCTTGACGCCGCTTAGGGTTACGGGCATAACACCCTCACTTATTCATACGAGGCATACAATGTTACACAATCAAACCAAATACGCTCGTTCCGACGACGTAGAGAAAAAATGGATTTTGTTCGATGCAAAAGACGTGGTTTTGGGCCGTTTGGCCGCCGAAGTCGCGATGCATTTGCGTGGCAAGACCAAACCGAATTACACGCCGAACGCCGATTGCGGCGATTTCGTCATCGTCATTAACGCCAAAGACGTTCATTTGACCGGTAAAAAACTGACGGATGATATCTTCCGTTGGCACACCGGCCACCCAGGCGGCCTGAAAGAGCGCAGCCAAGGCGAATTGCTGAACGGCAAACACCCCGAGCGCGTGGTTGAAAACGCCATCCGCCGCATGATGCCGAAAACGAAATTGGGCGATGCTCAATTCAGCAAATTGCGCGTTTACCCAGAAGCCGTTCACCCCCACGAAGCGCAACAGCCGACGAAAATCGATTTCGCCGCCAAGAACGCTAAAAACGTCAAGAGAGGCTAATTCATATGGCTCCGAAAAAACCTGAAGATAAAGACGTCAAAGCCAAGAAGCCTGTAGCTGCGAAAAAGCCTGCAACTTCGAAACCTGAAGTCAAAGTTGAGAAAATCGTCGAACGCAAAGCTGCTTCGAAAACGACGCTCGCTTCGTTGAAAACGGATATCGCGACTAAAGATTCGTCGTCGAACGCCAAAGAAGCCAAAGCGACGACAACGATCGACCCGACCCAACCGAAGCTTGATAAATTTGGCCGCGCCTATGCAACGGGCCGCCGTAAAACATCGACCGCTCGTGTTTGGTTGTCACGCGGTAAAGGCAAAATCGTCGTCAACGGCAAAACGCTGGATGATTATTTCACCCGCCCAACGCAACGCATGGTCATTCGCCAACCGTTAGTCAACACGAAACGCGATGGCGAATTCGACATCATGATCA
>JANODM010000094.1:0-2928 GCA_031412695.1 Alphaproteobacteria bacterium | reverse complement strand
CCATACATATACAAACATTCGCCGTAGGTTCCGACATCCGCGCTAGGGCCATGAAATGGGGTAAGATCAGCGATCACCGTATCGCAACGATCCATCATGGCAAAATTCATTGCGCCGATGTGAATGCCGGTTCGATCAATTGATGGAAAAGCGGAAAAATCAATTTCATTATCAAAAGGAAAATGTCCGGTCATGCCGTATCGCGCTAAAATATCTTTTTTCGCCTGCCCTAATTCAATGGCATTCTTTAGAAAAACGGTTGGCCCGGCTAAATAGATATTTACTGATTGTGGCATGATTATCTCCTCTTTCAAGATCACGTTAAACATAACCCAAAGCTCGTCAATCCGATATTTCGCGTTTTAGACCCTTTTCACAACAATCAGATTTGCTATACATAATTATTAACTTATGCAGTGAGGCTTTTGAATGACCGTAATCGTTTTTGGATCTATGGGTAATGATTTTTTGGTGCCTACGGGATTTTCATTACCTTCGATCGGAGAAACGATCGTATCCCGCGAAGCTTTTGTGCATACGCCGGGCGGCGGCAAAGGCATGAATCAAGCAGTCGCCGCTGCGCGTGCAGGGTCACAGGTTGAAATGGCAGGTAAAATTGGCAGCGACCTGTATGGAAAAAACGTCATCAAAACCCTTAAAAAAGATAAGGTCGGCACACGATTTATAGGTAAAGGCACCAAACCCACGGGCGTTGCGTTTATTTTTGTCGGAGAACGCGGTGAAAACCAAATCGTCAACGCTGGAGGTGCCAATTTCGAAGCCACAGCCGATCAAGTGCCCGATGATATTTTAGTTTCTGATAATACCGTTTTGTGCCAAATGGAAACTGAACCGGAAGCAGTGTATGCCTTGTTGCTGCGCGCGAAAGAAAAAGGCGCACGTACGATTTTAAATTTTGCACCGGCTATTCCGCCCGTCACAGAAATAGAAGAAGAATTGCTCGCTGCGACAATCAAAAGCCTGGACTATTTGATTGTCAATGAAATCGAAGCCGGACAAATCACTGAAGATCTTAAACTGCCGCAAACGAAAGACCTTGTGGGGATGGCCCATCAATTGGTCAAATTTTCAGAAAATAAATTGACCTGTATTGTCACGTGCGGTGCTGAAGGATTAATTGCTGCAACACCAGATGGCAATACCATTACGATGAAGGCTATTGCAGTAAACGTCAAAGATACTACAGGTGCAGGTGATGCATTGTGCGGCGGTTTTGCGGCAGCGTTGGATCAAGGGTATAGTTTTAAAGAAGCCTTGAAATGGGGCACAATCACAGGCGGCCTTGCGTGCCGCGAGATCGGATGTCAGCCCCCTTTACCGTATAAAGAAGAAATTTTGTCCGTTTTAAGCGGTCCTGATTTTTTATAAAAAACCGACTTGTAAAACCAGGACACAAAAGCTATTCCGAAATCTTCAAGGTGTAAAAAACTTGGAAAATATATTTTTAAAATAAAGTACGTAACACAAAGCGTAGATCGGTTAAGCCAATACTCCTTCTTTCAAAAGTCGTTATCACGATTCCGAGAGACATGCAGGGTGTGGCCCGTTTCCCGGCCCCCTCAGGTCCACTCAATAAAATAGACGAATGTGGCGTGAATTACGCGAAGTTTGGAATGTTTCCGCTTTGTATCCGCTGTAAATCATCAAATCCTCTAACTATATTGAGCGTGACTTAACACAGCCATACAGCTTGAAGAAAAGCAAGTTAATATAGCATCTTTTGAAAGCCAATAAATGCTTCACGGATGCGTGTTACACCTCCGAGATTTAGCACGGCGTCGCCAACGACCTTGTACTTGAGCTCAAGTAACTGGGGCAATTTATCCTTATCAAGCTCGCTGACGCCTTCTTGAATATATTGGTCTAAAACGAAATGTAGGAATGTCTGCAGTTTTTCATCATACTGAGGCATGATTTCGCCTTTGTGTGTATTAACGCGTTCCTGGCGAGTAATGGGTGCAAGGTTAAAGGCGATATCGAAACGGTCTTTGTCTTGGATGTCTTTGATATTTTCCGACAGTGTATTCGTATGCAGGATATTGGGCGCGTCAACCCCGTGCAGGATCATATTCATAATGGCGATGACATAGGCGAGGCTTTTCTTTTCCTTGCCGTAGAAAGTTTTGGTTTGCAGGATTGTCAACTCTTTTGCATTTTTGATATCCGGTCGCATGTAATCATGAGCCTCACACAAAAATCCTGCTGAGCCGACTGCGCCGTCATAAATGCGTTCGCCGATTTTCGGCTGGATCACCTGAATCATGGCGCGAATAAAGATACTATTTTTAACGAACGTCTAGATGCACTCAATGATCATTTGAGAGAAGTCTATGAAAGTCCTGCGCTAAATTTTGGCATGCAGGAAAGAATCTGTATATATCGATATATTGAACTTGAAGACAGCTTTGAATGTGTGGGCCGGCATTCTGCGCATCATTCTTATCGTCAATCTTCGTTGCGCAAGAGATACTCATCAAATATGGGAATCATTGCCGATGTCTGGCACGATGGACAGCTGAATGGTTTTAAGCGGGACAAGAATATTCCATCTCCAAGTTTATCTAAGGCCGCTTATTATAAATATTTAAAAGATATGTATCGCATACCTCGTGATATTTCGAAGCACTTCAGAATGAATCCAGTAGATATAATAGCGGAGGTAATAGTAGATACAAAAAATATTCCTATCGCAGTTATAGTGTTTGAAAGCCAAAGAAAAGATTTTTTAAATGAAACAGCGATAAAGACAATCTATAATCCAACAAAGAAAGCAGTAATCAGAGAGGCACTGGATAGAGTCCAGCGCCCCAGTTCCCCAACCCTCGGTAGAGCAAAAGGAGCAAAATTATAATGACTGAGTTAAAAGATATAATTTCTTATTTCTGCATGCATTATCCTCATCCTGAT